>NZ_JBAWUK010000059.1:0-25929 GCF_037079935.1 Stenotrophomonas maltophilia group sp. Smal12
TTTATAATATAAATAATATAATATAATTAAATATATTGTTAATAAAAATTTGTTTGGGTTTGGTTTTTTTTTTTAAAAAAACTTAAAAGGAGTAGGTTTTTTGTTTTGGGTGGTGGGGGGCCGGGGGGGCCCCCCCCGGGTGTAGAAATTTTTTGGCCCGCCCGCGCCGGCCACTACCCCGGCTGTTCGCCCGCATGCGAGGCTTGACCCATGCTGACCCTGCAACGCGGCCGCCACCACGCACTGCTCATCGCACCGCGCTGGCCCTCCACCCGCATCCAGCTGGAAGAAGAGGCACTGCAACGCCTGCTCGACGCGCAGGCATTGCTGCCCGCCGGGCTGGGCCTGCTCGTCACGCGCGGCTTCGAACCCAGCCACAGCTGGCTCGGCAGCTTCCGTCGTGGCGTGCGTTGGCTCGGCATCGCAGTGTTCCGCGCCTGCTATCCGCAGCGCCATGATGAAGTCGATGCCATCTTCGGCGCCAACGGCCACGACATCGATGGCCGTCATATCGATGTCTCAGTGGTGTTGCACGGCAAGCGGCTGCGGCTGCTGCCACTGGACGTGTTCACCCCCGCCGCGCTGGCAGCATCGTCGCACCGCCCGCCATGCCGAAGCGATCGCCCGGGTGAAGCGCAGCCTCCAGCACTGCGGTTTCGAGCTGCATCACAACCCCACCCAAGCCCTGCAGATCCACTGCGACTTTCGTCCGCGCTGACCTCGCAGTCGGCCACGCATGCCGCGCCTCGCGCCCATGGATGCAAATGATTCTCTTTTACTGTAAGGTGTAGCCGCTGCCCTTGCCGCCGCAGGCTGTTCCCTTTCCCAGTTGTCGCCCGCCCCGTGTCCACGCCTGTCAAACCGACGGATGTCGCGCAACTGTGCGCGGCCCACTACCGGCCGCTGCACGCCCATGTCCGCCGTAAACTCCCGCAACGCAGCGACGCCGATGATGTCGTCCAGGAGACCTGGCTGCGCGTCGTCAGAATCGCCGCCAGTGGCCTGCTGAGCAATGGCCGCGCCTACCTGTACCGCGTCGCCCACAACCTGAGCCGCGGCACCCACGCTGCTGTTGGCCGGTCGCTGGCATGTACTGCGCGGTACTGGCATGCCGGGCTACCTGCCAGCGGGCACACCAGCGCTGGTGATCGCGCTCGCTTCAGTCGGTGCATCCGTCGATGCGACCGACGCCGACCTGCTATGGGTGCTGGACGATGAGTGAGCGCGGCCAACACTGGCAGGCGATCGCCATCAGCATCGGGCTTCACCTGTTGCCCCTGCTGCTGTTGGTGCACTGGGTGGCCGCGCCGCCATTGCCGACGCCGCCGGAGAAGGACGTGCGCATCAGCCTGCGCCTGCTGGCACCGGCAACGCCGCCGCAGCCACTGGAAGAACGCCAGGCCGACACCCCCAGCCAGGCGCAGCAGGCCCGCGCATCCCGACCCACGAAGTCGCCCCCTCCACCGAAACCCACCGCCGCACGCGAGGGCGAGGTAGCCGCCAGCGAACGCGGTGGCGCTGGCCGGCAAGCCCTGCCGGTCGCCCCGCCTGCGGCCGCGACCAATGCAAGTCCCGCACCGGCATCGGTCACGGCCGCGCCGCCCGCTCCCGACGCCCCACCGGCGGACTTCCAGGCCGGCGCCGCCAGCGACCAGTGGGAAGCCCGCCTGATGGCGCGGCTGGAGCGCTATCGCTACTACCCTGCTGCGGCCCGCGCACGGCGCCAGCAGGGCACTGCCTGGGTCAGGGCCAGCATCAATCGCGAGGGACGCCTGCTGGCCCTGCGGTTGGAGCAGTCCAGTGGCCAACCGATGCTTGACGGCGCCGCACTGCAGACCTTCCGCCGCGCGCAGCCACTACCGCCCATTCCCGATGAACTGAAGGCACCACAGGAACTGGTGGTGCCGGTGGAGTACTACCTGCGCTAGGCGTTGTGGAACTGTGCTGCAGTCTGCAACCTCAACCCAGGTTCAGGTCAAACACATCCGGCGCAACAGAGCAGTCCGCCGTGTGCAACGATCGCGTGGCCGGGCCGATGCTCGGCCGCTCCACGCGAACGGCAGCCGAGCATGGGCTCGGCTCTACAGGGGAACAGAACCTGGCCGGGCGAGGCCCCGGCGCGAAAGAGGCAGGGCTACGTCCACGCCGGATCCGCAGTGAAATCGATGGTCAACCAGAACGTGCTGCCCCGCGCATCCAGCCGCACGGCGATCTCCTCGCGCATCGCATCGACCTCGCCCACCGAGCCCAATGGCGTACCGGGGTCTGCCAGCACATGGATCTCGATGAAGCGCATCCGCCCCATCTTCGCCACGTGGCTGGTGAAACCGGCATAGCCACGCTCGGACACGAACGCCTGCATCACCTGCTGCACGCGCCGGTCCAGGTCATCCGGCGCCACCTGCAGCACTTCGCGCATGGCCTTCCATGCACTGCGCGCCGGCACTGGCAGTACCGCCAGGCTGATCAACGCCAGCACGATCGAATCCAGGTACGGGACCCAGTGGTGCCACTTGCCGCCATGCAGGACCAGGGCCAGCACGAAGGCCAGCACCACCGCCAGGCTCATCAACCCACCCAGCAACCAGCCTCTTACATCCAGCCACAACAGCGCCGAGCGCAGGCGCCGCGCACGCTGCGCGACGAACGTCGCCATTGCCAGGTTGCTGGCACTCAGCAGCGCCGCCCACCACAGCGCGGGCCCGAATTTCACCTCATGCCCGCCCGTGGTCAAGCCAATGACCGCGTTGGCCAGCGCATACACGCAGGCCAGCGACAGGATCACGCCGCCGAGTGCCTCGACCATCGGCTCCAGGTGCCAATAGCCGTACTGGAAGCGCGGGCTCTGCTCCCGCGCCACCAGCCGCAGTACCGACAACGACACCAGGGTCAAGGCAACGTCGACCAGGCTGTACACGCCGTCGAACAGGATCGCCTGCGATCCCACCAGCAGGCCACCGATGAAGCCGACCGCGCTCACCGCGATGGTCACCCCGATGGAGAACTTCAGGATGCGTTGCTCGCGCGCGGTATCCATCGCTCGCCGAAGGGCCGACCGTCGCCGGTCAGGCCTTCAGCACCTCCACCTTGTACGAGGTCACATCGCCATCGTGCTCGATGATGAGCCCGTGCACATCCGACTCGAAGCCCGGGAAGCGCGCATTCTGTTCACGGGCAATACGCAGAGACTGGATGATCGGTTCGTCGCTGTCGCCGAATCGCTCGCCCGGCATGATGGTCGGAATGCCCGGCGGATACGGCACCAGCATGGTCGCCGCGACGCGACCACTGAGCTGCTCGATGTCGACCCGCTCGATCTCGCCCTTCACCAGGTGGTTGTAGGCATCGGCCGGGGTCATCACCGGCGTCGGCAGATCCACGTACATCTCGCGCATCACCTTGGCGACCTCGAATTCCTGGTTGAACGCGTGCAATGCATCGCACAGGTCACGCAGTCCCCAGCCAGCGTAGGCAATCGGATAGTCCGCCGCCAGCGTCGGCAATGCCTGGCTCAGCGGCGCGTTGCAGTCGTACAGCTCCTTGAAGGCCATCAGCTCGGTGACCAGCGTGCTCCACTTGCCCTTGGTGATGCCCATCGAGAACAGGAACAGTACCGAATACAGGTTGGTCTTCTCCACAGTGATGCCGCGGCCCCACAGGAACTTGCTCAGCACCGCCGCCGGAATGCCCAGCGTGCCCATGCTGCCGTCCATCGTCAGGCCTGGGGTCAGCAGGGTCACTTTGATCGGGTCGATCAGCACGTAGTCATCGACCAGATTCTCGAAGCCGTGCCAGTGCGCGTCCGGCTGCAGGTACCACTCCTCGCGCTTGGCCACCAGCGGCGCCGGCGTATCGCCCTTGTCCAGGCTGCGCTCGACCTTGGTCGGCTGCCACACACTGAACCACCAGTCGTCGCGCCCGAGGTCGTCACGCACGTGCAGCATCGCGCGGCGGAAGGCGATCGCCTCGTCATGCATTTCCTGCACCAGCGAACGGCCGGCCTCGCCCTCCATCATCTTCGAGGCCACGTCACAGGCCGCGATCACCCCATAATGCGGGCTGGTCGAGGTGTGCATCATGAACGACTCGTTGAAGCGCTCGGCATCCAGGTCGCGCTGCGCCGAGTTGCGTACGTGGATCATCGACGCCTGCGAGAACGCGGCCAGCAGCTTGTGGGTGGAGTGCGTGGTGAAGATGATCGCATCCTGCTCGCGCGGCTTGCCCTTGGCCATGCCGTAGTGGTTCTCATAGAACGGATGGAACGCGGCGTAGGCGTACCAGGCTTCGTCGAAGTGCAGGAAGTCGACCGCGCTGCCGATTTCGTCGGCGATCTTCTCGGCGTTGTAGCACAGGCCGTCGTAGGTCGAGTTGGTGACCACCGCAATGCGCGGCTTGGAACCGGCCTTGTAGGCCTGGCTGGCCAGCGGGTTGGCAGCAATGCGCTGCTGCAGCGACTCCGGCGTGAACTGATCCAGGCTGATCGGGCCGATGATGCCGTGTGCGTTGCGGCTTGGGGTGAAGTACACCGGCACCGCGCCGGTCATGATCAGCGCGTGCAGCAGCGACTTGTGGCAGTTGCGGTCGACGAACACCACGTCGCCGCGGGCCACCGTGCCATGCCAGACGATCTTGTTGGCGGTGGAGGTGCCATTGGTGACGAAGAAGGTATGGTCGGCACCGAAGTTGCGCGCCGCCTCTTCCTCGGCATCCTTGATCGGGCCGGTGTGATCCAGCAGTGAGCCCAGTTCCGGCACCGAGATCGACAGATCGCTGCGCAGGGTGTTCTCTCCGTAGAACTGGTGGAACGCACGGCCGACCGGCGACTTGGTGAATGCCACGCCGCCTGCATGGCCCGGCGTATGCCAGGAGTAGTTCGACTCTGCCGCATGATGGATCAGCGCCTTGAAGAACGGCGGCAAGAGATTCTTCATGTAGTCTTCGGCCGCGCGCATCACCTGCCGCGAGATGAAGCTCTTGGTGTCTTCAAACAGGAAGATGAAGCCGTGGATGTACTTGAGCAGCTTGCTCGGCACCTTTTCGATGGTGCGGCGCTCGCCGTACAGGAACACCGGCAGGTTGGCGCGGCGCGCACTCTGCTCGCGCAGGAAGGCGGTGAGGCGCTGGAACTCGCCATCCACCTCTTCGCTGCCATCGATCGAGATCAGCACCGCCGAGGCCGCCACGTAGGTACGGGCCCCGGCGCGCGCATCATCCAGGTTGAGCCCGCACAGCACCCGCTGGTCGTTGCTGCGCAGCTCTTCCACCAGGGCGCGGATCAGGATGCCGCCGATGCGCGGCGACTCGTAGTCGTTGTCGATGACAATGACCGGGTAGTCCAGGGACTTGAAGTACACGTTGATTCTCCTTGTCGAACTCAGGAACGCTGGGCGCGGGCGCTGATGGCCGATGCCTCGCGGGCGCGCTGCCGCTGCTGGCGGCGCTCCTCGCTGAAGAAGGGATAGAACACGGTGATGAACAGCACGAACAGGAAGGCGTACTGCACAATGGTTCCCGACGAGCCGTAGATTGCCCACAGGCAGTACACGACGGTCAGGCTGGTGAGGGTCCAGAACGCACCGGTATGGACCAGGGTGTGCGAACGCTCGACCACGAAGTAGCAGGCCACGCACGAGTAGATGTAGGGCAGCAGGGTCAGCACCACGGCCGCCGACGTGATCACGTCGAACTGGGCCGACGCGGTTTCCGAGGTAGAGGTCACCAGCACCGCCAGGGTCATCAGCACGGCCACGATCAGCACGCCCTTGACCGGCACGTCGTCCTTGTTGGTCTTGCTGAAGATGCTTGGGAACAGGCCATCATCCGAGGCCGCCTTGGCACTCTGCGCGGTCAGCAGGATCCAGCCACCCAGCGAGCCGGCGGCGCCGATGAAGGCGCACAGGCTGACCAGCGCGCCGCCCCAGCCGCCGACCGCCTTGGCCGCCGCCAGCGCGAACGGTGCGTCGGACACCTGTAGTTCCGAGTTCGGCACCATGCCCATGATCACAGAGGAGCTGGCGATGTAGGCGATGGCCGCCAGGAACACGCCGGCCAGGGTGGCGCGGGCCACGTTCTTCTCCGGGTTCTCGACCACGCCAGCCGTGACCGAAGCCGATTCGACACCGATGAAGGCCCACAGGGTCAGTGCCGCGGCACTGGAGATCGCGCCGAAGTTGGACTCACCGGACACGTTGTAGGCGCCCTTGAAGATGTCGGCATCGAAGAAGAACCAGCCGAAGATGGCGATGCCCAGGATCGGCACCAGCGCGAAACTGGTGGTGACCGTCTGCACACGGCTGACGAAGGCCGGGCCGATCACGTTGGCAAAGCTCAGCGCCCACACCAGGATCAGCACCGCGATGCAGCGCACCAGCGGCTCGGACAGGATCGGGAAGAAGTAGCTGAAGTAGCCCACCGCGGCGATCGGGATGGCAACGTTGCCGATCCAGTTGGCGAACCAGTAGATGGTATTGGTCTGGAAGCCCATGTAGGGCCCGAACCAGTCACGCGCATACGCGTACGGGCCGCCCGCCTTCGGCGCCAGCTTGCCCAGCTTGGCGAATACGAAGGCCAGCAACAGCGCACCGGCCGTGGTGATCAGCCAGCCCCAGATCGATGCGGTACCGATCTTGGCCAGGCTGGACGGCAACAGGAACACGCCTGAGCCCATCATGTTGCCGGCGACGAGGAAGGTGGCTCCGACCACCCCGATTTTCTTTGCTTCTGCCATGACAATCTCCGGTACTGGCATGAGCCCGGTGCGGCCGGGCGTGGGGACGGTTGCGCTGGCGTAACGCCGCTGGCGCTTACTTGATGAAGTTGTATTGCAGGCTGCCCTGCACCCGGACCGTGTCGCCGCGCGCGCCGCCCTGCTGTTCCAGGCGGCCGTACAGCAGCTCCATGCCCATCGTCCACGACGGCGCCGGGCTCCAGATCAGGTTGAACACGCCGTATCGGCTCTGCCGGAAGGCGTCGGCAGCGAGTGCCGCGTTCCGCTCCAGGGTCAGCTGGCCGAAGATCAGGTTCGAACGCCACAGCCCGGACCAGTAATGCGTGTAGCCGACGAAGCCGCCGTGCAGGTCCAGCGCGTCAAGACGGCCATCGGCACCGACCACCGCGTCCAGCCCGGAGCCGGTCAGGTCCGCGGTGTAGCGGCTGAGGCCGCGCCCGCCGAGCGCGCCGAACAGCAACAGATCGCGCTCGCCTACCGATGCCGAGCCACTGAACTGCAGGCCGCCGGCCATGCGCCGGTCACGCTCGCCGTCACCGTCATAGGCCAGGCTGCGCGCCACCGCGCCCAGCTGGAGATGGCCCCAGTCGCGCTCCATGCGTGCGGTCACGGTCACATCTGGCAGCCGGTTCACTGCGGCCCGTTCATCACTGGCACCGGCCAGTTCGGTCCTGGGGTCTTCGGCCGCCAGCGTCAGGGTGTTGCCCTTGCCCATCGCGAAGCTCTGGTGGATGCCGGCCACCAGCAGATAGCCGGCGCCGCCGGGACCGGCGAAGTCGAGCGTGTCGGGCAGGCTGTCCGGGTCCATGAAACTGGAGTAACCGTAGCCGGCATAGGTATTGCCAAGCTGGCCATACGCATGGCGCAGGCGGAACGCGTAGCCATCGCTGCTGCCGAAGAAATCATTCTCCAGGTAGAAGCGCAGGTTGCCGTGCGTGGTCGGGCGCCGCGCCTCGAAGCTGAAGCGGGTCTGCTTGGCGTGGATGTTGAAATTGGAAACATCGCGATGGCTGCCGCCCACCGGCATCGACGAAGGGATGAACTGATCCTCGTCACCGGCCGCACGCGAATCGGCAATCGCATCGAGCTTGGCATAGCCGCCAATGCGGATCACCGTGTCAGTACCTGGAATGGCAAAGAAGCCCTTCAGATCCGGGTCGGTCGGCCCAGCAGCGCTGTCGGGACGCGAGGCCGCCGTTGAGGGATCGGCCACCGATTCGCGCTGCGGCAGCACCGGTTGCGCCACACCCGGCACCTGGGTGGGATGCAGCAGGTTGGCACTGCTGCCAGGTGGTGTCACCGGCGCCGCTACCTGCGCAGCGGCCGCGACAGCGCCCTCGCGTTGTTCGAGCTGTTCCAGGCGCTTCTGCATGCCCTCCAGTGCCTGTCGCATGGCAGCGATTTCCTGGCGCAATGCGTGCGCATCCTCCTGGCCATTCTGCCGCGCATAGGCTGGCGTGACCGCCAGCGCGGTCAGGCAGGCCAGACTCAGTACCGCAAAGCGCATTGCATCCTCCCTGGACGAACATTCGTAGCGCACTGACGGCGCGCGCACAGGCGCAGCTCCGACATTGCGTTGCCGTTGCTGGAAATGCGGGTACTGCGTCGACGACACCGGCCAGCCTGCGCGTGGCAGGCAACAGGACGATGACACTGCCCCGCCCGTACCGATATCGACGCCCTCAGGGCCGCACTGCCGGAGAGGTGGCGACCGCAGCGGTCTGGGTAACAACCAGGGAGTGAGAACGTCGTGAATGGCTGTGCCGACTGCCCCGGTTCAGGGCGTGTCAGGCGCGGCATCCCTGGCGCGTTGACGCTGTATTCCATGCGTCACAGGCTAGTCCGCCTGTCGTTTTTGGCCTTGATTGGAATCAAGGCGCGATGCTTGATGTCAGTCACGATTCAGACGTGACGACGAACAGGAGGTGCGCAGCCTGCATCACCCGCACAGGTGACGAAACGCAACAGGCCCGCATGCTGCCATGCGGGCCTGTGGTGTCGCATCACGACATGGGTGCCGATCAGCGTGGGCCCAGCACCGTCTGCAGGTCAGCGCCCTGTGGCAGGCCGGCGCGACGCTGCACCTGGCCCTGTGCATCCTGGAACAGGATGCCCGGCGTGCCCTGGAAGCCCATTTCAATCATCAGCACCTGGTTGGCATCGAGCTTGCCGGCGATCTCGCGGCTGATGCTCGGCAGGGCCTTGATTCCACCACGGTCGAACTGGTGTTCGTTTTCCAGCAAGGCCGCACTCGGGTCACGCGCAGACAGGATGGCCGCAGCCTTGGCCGGGCTGTCCTCACGAATCACGCCGACCATGATGTGGCGCAACTGCACCTTGCCGGCGTCGACCCACGGACGCGCTGCTTCCCAGAACTTGTGGCAGTACGGGCAGTTGGCATCACTGAAGGTATAGACCACGCGCGGCGCATCGGCCTTGCCGTCACGCACCCAGGCACTGGCCTCCAGCTTGGTCCACATCCTGGCCGACATCGGTGCTGAAACCAGCTTCTCCACCGCCTCGGCGGCCACGTCGTTGCCCTCGGCATCGAACAGGCTGCCTACCAGCACATGCTTGCCGTCGGCGGTGACATAGGCTGCGGCCGGTTGCTGCCCACCCACCACGCCAGCGAATCCACGCAGGCCACCCGGTGCATCGAACTCGGCAACGACTTCAAAACCGTGCTTCTCGATGCCTTTCAGCACTGCGGGGCGCTCGCCCTTGGCCGCTGGGGCCTGAGCGCTCGCTGCCGGCGCTGCCGTTGCCTTGCCTGGCGGGGTCTGGGCCTGACTGCAGGCGGCCAATGCCAGCATGACCGGCAGCAACAGCACCGCCGAAGCGATGCGCAGGGAAGTCGACAACATGGGAACTCCGTAGTGAGATGCCCGCGCAGGCTACCGCAGCCGGCGCAGTTTGTGTTCAAGACCCGCCGCCGTCAGTTCGCCAAGGTGCAGTTCACGCAGGCGGCCTTCGGCGTCGAAGAACAGCGTCGACGGATAGGCCTGTACACCCAGCACGGTTGACGCCGAGGCGGTATCGTCCAGCAATACATTGCCCAGCCGGAGCTGTTCGGATGCGATGAAACCCTTCACTTCGTCCAGGGTTTCTCCCTGGTTGAGGAACACGAACTGCACGTCAGTGTGGGTCCGCTGTGCGGATACCAGTACCGGCATCTCGCGACGGCAGGGACCACACCAGCTGGCCCAGAGATTCAGCACCACCGGTTTGCCACGGAACTGCTGCAGGTCGATCCTGCGCCCCTGCAGATCGGCCACCTGGACCGCCGGCAGCGGCATCCGCTGCTCCTGCCATGTTGCCAGCAGGTGGCTGCCCGCCGCCCACAGCACCACGCCCACCAGGGCTCCCGCCAGCACCGGCGCACGCAACGCGCACCACAGCCGGAGCCGCCAGGTGCCCCACGCCAGGCCCGCAACCAGCACGACGGCAAGGTGATACCCACCGTCGGCGATCTGCAGGATGCTCCAGGGGGCCTCACGGTAGAGCGCGAAGTTCAAGGCCACGAAGCTGATGCGTCCACACAGCAGGCCGATCAGCAACATGTCCAGGACCAGGCTGGCCGCGGAAGGCACTGCCATCCCGTCCTTCGGCCGCGGCCACAGGTGGGCCACCGCCATGGCCATAAGCACGCACATCAGGATCAGCACCACCGGCATCGGCACCGGTCCAACACTCGACATCAACCCACCTGTCACATCATCTCGTTGCCTGCATGGTCAAAGCGTCGCGCCCAGGTTGCAAGTGCGACGCCCACCGCAGGCTTCAGGCCGCGCTGCGCGGCATCTGCATGCCAGGCGCCGGTTGCAGCCCGCGCAGGCTGCCCGCCACCGACGACAACAGCGGTCGTTCGCGCCGATTGTTGTTGACCTGCCGGCGATAATTGGCCGGCGTCATTCCGACAATGCGCAGGAACAGGCGGCGGAATGCGCTCTGGTCTGCATAGCCCACGCCCCAGGCCACTTCATCGATACCCGCCCCCTGCTGCAGCAATGTCTGCGCCTTGGCGATACGCAACCGCTGGCAATACTCGATCGGACGCAGGCCGGTGGCCTTCAGGAAGCGCCGCTGCAGAGTCCGCGGTTCCAGTCCGGAAACCTCGCAGATCGCTCCGAGCGTGGCCCCACGCGCAGCGGTGGTATGCAGCCAGCGTTGCGCCTTCAGTACGTCGCGATCGCCGTGGGCGAAGTTGGCACTGAAACGCTCCAGATCCTGCTGGATCGCCGCTGGCACCGTGATCCCCAGCTGCTGCGCCACGGAGCTCGCCACGCCCTGACCGTGCAGCCGGTACAGCAGGCGCAGGGCGAGGAAGCGCCAGGCCTGGGAACCGGCCACCGTCAGCAGGTCACCGTCGTCGACCAGCGCACGCTCACTGGGCACCCAGCTGGCCGACGGTCCCTGCAGGCCCGGATGACGCCCGAGGTCCGGCCCACTGACGGTGCGGCCGGCAAGCAGACCCGCGCGTGCCAGCATGCTGACACCATCGCTGGCAGCTGCCAGCAGACTGCCGCCATCGTAATGCGCGCGCAGCCAATCCAGCAGGACCTCATCGGCGCGCAGGCAGACGCCTTGACTGATCTGGCCAGGCACGGCGATCACGGCGGGAATGTCCGCCTCGAGCATCTCCGCGCCGGCAATGCGATGCACGCCGGTCTGGCTGGCTGGCACGACCCAGCGGGTCACCAGGACACGCTTGAACGGGCGACGCTGCTGCTGGGCAAGCCGGTTGGCGACGTGTGCCATTTCGGTCAGCACCGAGGCCGCCGACGGGTCCCCTCCCGGGTACTCGACCACCGCGACCTCTACGAATCCCTCGTTCCTGAATCCTTCCACAGAGCATCTCCTCGGTTCGTTGCAGGCCATCCAGCGGCCGGTTCAGGCGCAGGGTAGGAACTGCCACGACGGCGGGGCTATGAAGAAAGTTGCAAAGTGCGCTGAATGCGCCGTCAGCGACGGGAGCTTGACCCTGGATCTGACTCCAGGCTTCAGAATGACCGGCAGCATCCGCAGGAATCCGCCATGAACATTGGTCAACTGGCGCGCCAGGCCGGCGTACCGATCGATACCGTGCGCTACTACGAGCGCCAGCAGTTGCTGCCCACCGCGGCACGCTCGGCCGGGGGCTATCGCATCTTCGGTGAGCAGGACCTGCGCCGGCTGCGCTTCATCCGCCGCGCCAAGACGCTGGGCTTCAGCCTGGAACAAATCGCCGAACTGCTGGCACTCAGTGATGGCCATCCGCAGGACATGGGCAGCGTGCGCAACGCGGCGCAAGCCCGACTGCAGGACATCGCGCAGCGCATGGCTGAACTGCAACGCATGCACAGCGCGCTCTCGCAGCTGGTCGACGCCTGCCCCGGCCACGGCACCCTGGATCAGTGCCCAATCCTGGCGGCGCTGACCGACGGCGCCGACTGAGTACGTGTGATCGTCATTCCCTTCGCAACGCGCGTGAAGAAAAGTGCAACAAATGCTTGCCAACCCTCTGGGGCAAGGCTATTATTTCGCTCCTCAGCGACGTGGGGCCATAGCTCAGCTGGGAGAGCGCCTGCATGGCATGCAGGAGGTCAGCGGTTCGATCCCGCTTGGCTCCACCAATCTTTCGGCATTAGGCCGTCGAAAGGTCGCTAAAGAACATTGATGAGAATTGCGTCCCCATCGTCTAGAGGCCTAGGACATCACCCTTTCACGGTGGCGACCGGGGTTCGAATCCCCGTGGGGACGCCACTCATCACGAACAACGAGGACCCGGCCGATAACCGGGTCTTTTTGTTCACCGCCTACCGGCATTCAGGTTGTGGCGTTGCGGTTCCCCTGCCCTTGGTGGCAACGGTTGAACCGGGACGAAAAAGTTCAAAAAAAAACTTCCACAAACGTGAACACGCAGGTATGATAGGCGGCTCGGCAACACGGGGCCATAGCTCAGCTGGGAGAGCGCCTGCATGGCATGCAGGAGGTCAGCGGTTCGATCCCGCTTGGCTCCACCACTTTCGACATTAGGCCGTCGAAAGTTCTACAACTTGAAGTTTTTCGTGCGTCCCCATCGTCTAGAGGCCTAGGACATCACCCTTTCACGGTGGCGACCGGGGTTCGAATCCCCGTGGGGACGCCAGTTTCAAAACGGACTCTGCTCCCGGCAGATATCCGGAGTTTCATGGGGCCATAGCTCAGCTGGGAGAGCGCCTGCATGGCATGCAGGAGGTCAGCGGTTCGATCCCGCTTGGCTCCACCACTTCGACATTAGGCCGTCGAAGGATCTACAACTTGAAGTTTTCGTGCGTCCCCATCGTCTAGAGGCCTAGGACATCACCCTTTCACGGTGGCGACCGGGGTTCGAATCCCCGTGGGGACGCCAATTCTTGAAAACCCCGGCTTCGGCCGGGGTTTTTCTTTTCCCGCGATCTGCCATCAAACCGCCCTGCCCGTGGATGGCTTCACCCCGCCCACGGCTCAGAACCGCCGATACATCCCGATCGATGCCGGGGCAGTCGGTTCGAAACCAAACTGCGCATACAACCGATGCGCCTCGCCATCGGCCAGCAGGCTGACGTACGCCGACGGCGGCAGGTTGGCTTGCATCCAGCCGTCCAGCCGCCGCATCACCTCCTTGCCCAGGCCCTGCCCCTGCAATCGCGGCAGCACCGCGATATCACAGACCTGCAGGTGGCAGCCGCCATCGCCGACGATACGGCCCATCGCCACCAGTTCAGCGCCCTGGTAGGCACATACGCCGAACAGCGTATTGGGCAGCGCGCGGGCGGCTGCTTCGCGGGACTTGGCGCTGAGGCCTGCGAGCACGCGCAACTGGCAGTAGTCCTCGACCGTGGGTACGGCTTCGCGGAACTGGCAGGTGATGGAATCATTCATGCGGCATCTCCGGATGGGTCGGGCTATCCTGCCGCATCCACGTCGCAGCCGCTGCGACCCAGGCCCACAGAGTCCCATGTGCTATTCCGCCCTGATCCGCGCTGACTACGCCAAACTGGTACGCGAGTTCGGCGCCATCCTGTCGCTGGAGGACTTCGCCGAACTGTACGCACACGATCCGGGCAAGAAACGGCCGAAGACCCCGAAGGCGATGGATGACGGATTCGCCGGTGCGCGTACCGAACAGGGGCGGGACATCGTGGCGAAGATCCAGCAATGGCATGCGCAGGAGCAACAGGCCCTGGAGGCCGAACTGGCCCGGCAATGCGAACGACGCGATATTGCCCATGCCACGCTGGCCACCCGGCCCACGCAGAAAGCGCGCAACGACCTGCGCGTGGCCGGCAACCGCATCGAGCGCGCACAGGCCCGGCTGGAAGACCTGCATCGGGTGCAGCTGCTGCCGCGTGACAACCGCATTTTCCCCGGCACCTACGCACCGGTGATGGTCAGCGAGAACGGCCAGCGCGTGATCAAGCCGATGCGCTACCAGTGCCGGCTGCCGGACAAGCCGGCGCGCAACGACGTACTTTACCCCGGCACCTACAATGCGCGGCGCGACAGCCTGGAAGGTTACTGGCGGGGTGCGTTCGGACTGCGCCATGGCGTGGTGGTGGTACAGGCGTTCTACGAGCACGTGCCCCGCCACGCCATCGCCGGCCGCACCCTCGGTGCCGACGAAAAGGAACAGGACGTGGTGCTCGAATTCCGTCCCGATCCGCCCCGCGACCTGCTGCTGGCCTGCCTCTGGGCAGAATGGGAAGGACCGGAAGGCCGCCTGCTTTCGTTTGCCACGATCACCGACGCACCGCCCAGCGACGTCGCCGCTGCCGGGCATGACCGCGGGGTAGTGCCGATCCGCAAGGAACACCTCGACGCCTGGCTCAACCCCGAACCGGATGACCTGGCGCGCCAGTACCGCATCCTCGATGACCGCGAGGAGATCCGTTACGTGTACGAGGAAGCGGGCTGAGCGCCGGACGCAATGGAAAAACCCCGCCTGGGCGGGGTTCCTGGATCAGGGGTTGCCGCCGAACTTCGCAGACGCGAGCATTCGGCCGTCGGCAGTATCCCCCTGCCGGTCCGTGACGGACGGCTCAGGCCTTGACGCTGGAGCGACCCACCGCTCGCGCCAGCGCGCGTGACAGATCAGCCGACAGGTACGGCTTGACCAGCAGCAGGCCGGCCAACATCGGCGCCGGCAGCTGCTCGGCCAGCATCCCGGTGGCCAGCACGAACGGAATGCCACGCGCTGAAAGCGCTGCAGCCACCGGCTCACTGGTCTCGTTGCGGGCCAGGCGGTAGTCCAGCAGGGCCACGTCAGGAGTGCTCTGCTCCAGCAGCCGCAGGGCCTCGGACACACTCGCTGCGAGGCCAACCACGACCGCACCGGCATGCACCAGCTGCATCTGCAGCAGGGCCGCGCTCATTTCGTCGTTCTCGACCACCAGCACCCTCAGGTCCTGCAACACTGTCATCGGCTACCGCTCCTGGAGGCAATTGCACGCTGGGAGTATAGCTATCAAGGGGCCAATGCCGACAGGAACCGCCCTCATAGGCCCTCCTACTATGCATCGCCTGCCGACCTCGGTTACACTCGTACGCTGCCTGCCGGTGTGGCGGAATGGTATACGCAGCTGACTCAAAATCAGCCGGGGGTGACCCCATGAAGGTTCGAGTCCTTTCACCGGCACCACAGCATCAAAGGCCAGGTCCATGATCTGGCCTTTTGCTTTTCCCGGGCCAGAGCGCCGACACTGGCGAAGATGCCCCAGCATGCCCTGCCCGCGCGATTGCCCCTCCTGCGGGCGTCCGACGCCGTCGCCCGGTCCCACTACTTCTCGCTGCCGGGCGTGATCGAGCACACCAGCTGGGGCCACGTATCCGAACGGGCGATGGCGCTGCAGATCGCCCGCCATCTGCCTGACGCATCCGATCAGCGCTGGGCGCTGGGGACGCCAACAACCTGCAGGCGGTCGCCGCGATCCTCGACGGCTGCCCGCAACGCAGTGATGACCTGCTGGCCCGCGACGGCGGCGAGGAATTCATCGCCACCCTGCGAGCGCCTGCGCGCCGCCGTGGAAACCGCCGCCCTGCCCGCCGCTGAGGCCCATGTGACCATCAGCATCGGCGTAGCCTGGCAGGCCGCGCATGAGCAGGCCGAGCCACGAGGCCGGGGAACAGCACTCCGACCGCCGGGCCTAGACCGCGCGCAGCACCGCCGCGCCATGCAGGTGCCCCGCGCCACCCTGCACGCGGAAGCTGGCCACGGTCTGCAGAAGCTGCGCTGACTGCTCCTCCATGCTGCGCGCCGCGGCCGAGGCTTCCTCGACCAGCGCAGCGTTCTGCTGGGTGCCCTGGTCGATCAGATCGACAGCGTGGTTCATCTGCTGGATGTCGTCGCTCTGCTGCTGTGCGGCCGTGCTGATCTCGGACATCAGGTCACTGACCCGGCGCACGTTGAGCACGATCTCATCCATGGTGCGGCCGGCGCTCTCAACCTGCGCGGTGCCGGCGCCGACATTGGCCACCGACGCATCGATCAGCTGCTTGATCTCCTTGGCGGCACTGGCCGAGCGCTGCGACAGTTCGCGGATCTCGGTGGCGACCACGGCGAAGCCACGCCCGTGTTCGCCCGCACGCGCGGCTTCCACCGCGGCGTTCAAGGCAAGGATGTTGGTCTGGAAAGCGATGCCGTCGATCACGCCGATGATGTCGACGATGCGCCGCGAGGATGCGTTGATCACCGCCATGGTCTCGACCACTTCGTGCACCACGTTGCCGCCACGCGCAGCGACATCGGCAGCCCCACCGGCCAGCTGACTGGCCTGCCGTGCGTTGCTCGCGGTGCGCTGCACGGTCTCGGCCAGGCCCTTCATCGACATGGCGGTCTCCTCCAGCGACGCTGCCTGCTGCTCGGTGCGCTGCGACAGATCGCTGTTGCCCTGCGCGATCTCGGTGGCACCGACGGCGATGGTGTCGGCGGCAAACTTGATCTGGCCGATGATCGCAGCCATCGCCTCGACCAGCGAATTCACGCCTTCGCACAGCTCGGCGATCGGCCCGTGCTTGTCGGCGGTGGCCACGCGCCGGGTCAGGTCGCCCTCCTTGGCGGCCGCCACCACTTCACGGGTCTGCGCCACGGCGCGCTGCATGGCCTGGTTCTCATGCACCTGCGCGGTGATGTCGGTGGCGTACTTGACGACCTTGAACGGCTTTCCATTGAGATCCAGGATCGGGTTGTAGGACGCCTGGATCCAGACCTCGCGCCCGCCCTTGCCGAGGCGCCGGTACTGGCCGGCATCGTATTCGCCACGGCCCAGCTTCTCCCAGAACTGCCGATACTCGGCACTGCCACGATACTCGGGCTCGACGAACAGCGAGTGGTGCTGGCCACGCACGTCGTCCAGGCTGTAGCCGGTGGCTGCCAGGAAGTTCTCGTTGGCCGAAAGGATGCGGCCGTCCATGCCGAACTCGATCACCGCCTGCGACTTGTCGATCGCCGCCAGCTGCCCGGCCGAGTCGGCCGCCTGCAGCTTCTGCGCGGTGATGTCGGTGGCGAACTTGACCACCTTGTAAGGCCGCCCCTGCCGGTCCAGCACCGGGTTGTACGAGGCCTGGATCCAGATCTCGCGCTGGCCCTTGCCGAAGCGCCGGTACTGGCCAGCGTCATATTCGCCACGCCCCAGCCGCGCCCAGAAGTCGCGGTACTCGGCGCTGCGCGCCTGCTCGGGATCGACGAACAGGGAATGATGCTTTCCCTGGATCTCCTCCAGCCGGTAGCCCATCGCCTGCAGGAAGTTGTCATTGGCCTGCAGGATGGTGCCATCGAGGGCGAACTCGATGACCGCCTGGACCCGGTGCAGCGCCGCGACCTGGGCTTCCAGCTCGGCACGGCCGTCGGACACGGCCTCGGCGCCGGTGCGGTGCTGGGGTGCCAGCGCGTCCAGCAGGGCACGCCACGGCGACCAACGGGTATGCAGCTCAGCCGGCGCCTGTGCGCCCGCCGTGAAGCCTGGAATGAGCATTGTCTGATCCTCGGTGTCCGGTAAGCGGTTGCGACCCGACGGGCGGGATGCCCGGCGGCAACTTCAGGTGCCAGGGACTACAGGTGCCAACCGGCACCTCTCGAGCGACTGCCACGAACGTCTGCTGCGGGTGCGATCGGCATCTGGGAGCGGCGGAACACACAGCGCGGGCCGCCCATCGGGGACGGCCTGGGGTCCTGCGGCGGGTGACTGGAGCGGGATCCAGAGGGAATATCGGCGAGGCGATCGGTGGCTTTAGCCGGATTACGCGACGTCCGTCGCAACTTCAGATGCAGCTGCAGGGACGCGGTAGACAATCGCGATGTACTTCACATTCTGCTCACGCTCGGTGGGGACACCGGGTGTCATCACGGAACATGTCGCGCGTTGCCGTCGTCACTGGGCAGAGCCTTGCCGGGCACGATGCAGTTCAGGCCCAAAAGGTTTGCATGACCAACGGGCGATTCCGTGGCAGGTGAAAACGGCCAGCATGCAGCGAACTGCAGGACGCGCACTGACACGGAGATCGCATGTTCCCACGCTTGGCCAGCCTCCTGATCCTGGGCCTGTGCAGTACCGGCGCCCTCGCTGCCGATGCCACCTATCGGCCCGCCTTCCATCCGGACCAGCTGAAGGGGCCGCCTGTCGGGCGACCGAACGAGGTGCTGGTACTGGGCACCGCCCACCTGTCCGGCCTGCCCAAGTCGTTCCAGCCCGCCTTGCTTGAACCGTTGCTGCAGCGACTGGTCGCCTGGAAGCCCGAACTGATCGCCACCGAAGACCTGTCCGGCCTCCAGTGCGATTCCATGCGTCGCTACCCGGAACGCTATGCGCAGAGCGTGGCCACCTACTGCTTCGACACCACCGCTGCGCAGGCTGCCACGGGCCTGGACGTGCCCGCAGCGAACGCCCAGGCCGAGCGCCTGCTTGCGACCTGGCCGGACGAGCCGACGCCCACCCAGCGTCGTCGGCTCGCAGCATTGTTCCTGGCAGCGGGCGAACGCGGCTCGGCGCAGGTGCAGTGGCTGCGCCTGCCTGCGTCCGAGCGCAAAGCCGGCGATGGGCTGACGCCGGCCCTGGTCGAGATCCTCGGCAAAGGCCTGGTCCGCCGCAATGAAACCAGCCTGATCGCCGCCGTCGTTGCTGCCCGCCTCGGGCATGAACGGCTGTGGGCCGTGGACGACCACACGGCCGATTCTCCCACACCGGCCGAGGATGAAGCGGCGGCCAGTGCAGCCATCACCGGTGCCTGGAACAATACACACTTGCGGGCGCGACGGGAGGCCGATGAACGCCTCGTGGCCAATCTGGACAAGCCCGGCGGCGTCATGGCGCTGTATCGGGATTACAACAGCCCCGCGGCAGCGATGGCAGCGTACCAGAGCGACTTCGGCGCGACGCTCGTCGAGCCGTCCTCCAAGGCGTTCGGCCGGATGTATGTCGGTTACTGGGAAACCCGCAACCTGCGCATGGTCGCCAACGTCCGCGACGTGCTGGGCCTGCACCCTGGCAGCCGAATGCTGGCCATCGTCGGTGCCTCGCACAAGGGCTACTACGAGGCCTACCTCAATCAGATGCACGACGTGCAGCTGGTCAGTACGGACACGGTATTGCGTTGACCAGGATAGGTGCACGCGATGCGCTGGCACTATCCTGCAAGGCCCGTCTGCAGGTGCCGACATGCTGAAAGTGATCGCCGAGGATTTCATCCATCCCGATGCGGTGGACACCGTGCTTCCCCTGTACCGCGAGCTGGTCGCATGCACGCGGCGAGAGCCGCTCTGCCTCGGCTATGAACTGTTCGTCGACCAGAAGGACCCCGGGCATTTCGTCTTCATCGAGCAATGGCCGGACCGCGACGCTCTGGATATCCATTGCGCCAGCGAGCACTTCCAGCGTCTGGTGCCTCAGATCAACGCGTTCCAGCGCGCACCGTGCCGGGTCCTGCTGATGGACGCGGCACGGGTGTAGTGCCGGAAGCGAGACGCCCGCCGTCGCCGCGGCCATGCCGCCACAGCAACACGCAGGCCGCAACCGTGCAGGCCAGGCTCAGGACCAGCAGCGCGACCGCGCCTTGCTGCAATACGGGCAACAACGCCTGCGCGTACGGGTCGCCGCGCAGCTGTTCGGCGCGCAGGCAGGTGGCCAGCGCCAGGCACCAGCCGACCAGCGCCGGGATGAACATGCGTACCGCAACCGGGTTCCAGGCATTCATGGGTTCACCTGCTTCAGGGGAGATGCGCACAGTATTCGCGCGCGTCCTCTCACAGACTGAGATCAGTCCTGGGCGGCATCGGCATCGTCGCCTGGAAGCTCCGACAGCTCGCCCTGCACCTGCACGTTGTTGCGCCCCAGCGCCTTGGCCCGGTAGCACTGTGCATCGGCAGCGGCCACTGCCTGGTCCACGCTCATGCCCCCCGCCAGGGGCGCGATGCCGATGCTGGCACCGACCCGCAGCCGATGCTGATCCCACGGGATGGACAGCGCTGACAGGGTCTGCAGGAGTTCACCGCCGATCCGTGCGGCACGACGCGGCGTACACCCGGACAGGATCACCGCGAACTCGTCGCCGCCCAGCCGCGCCACCACGTCCGAATCACGCACACCATGTCGCAGCACACTGGCCACCGCCCACAGCACGGCATCGCCGGCCAGGTGGCCCCAGGTGTCGTTGACCGGCTTGAAGCGGTCCAGATCGATGTACATCAGCGAGGCGGCCTGCCCGGTGCGCTCGACGCGGGTGATCGCCTGCTGCAGGTGCACCTCGAAACCGCGGCGGTTGCTCAGTTCGGTGAGTGGATCGATCTCGGCCAGGTGGCGGGCTTCGCGCTGCCGCGCCCGCTGCTGGGTGTCGTCGCGCAGCACCCACACCGCGCCGCGCACATGGCCTTCGTCATCGCGCAGCCAGGCCCGCGTCAGGTCCACCGGCACCGTTGCCGTGCCCAGGCGCAGCAGCAGGTCGGCGTGCAGGTCCACCGCGTTGCTCTCCGGGTCCAGCAGTACCGACACATCCAGTACCGAGCCGGGCGCGTACTCGGTGGTCAGCGCCAGCACGTCCTGCACCTTGTGCCCGGCCAGCGACAGCGCGCCATCACCGGCCAGGGTGCGTACCGCGGCCGCGTTGGCATAGTCGATGCGGCCGTCAAGGTTGACGCTGAGCACCAGGTCGGCCACCGCATCCAGGGTGATGCGGCTGCGCTGTTCGCTCTCGAACAGGCGTTGCTCACTGCTGCGCTGGGCGGTGATGTCCTGGATCTGCGACACGAAGTGCAGCGGCTGGCCATGCTCGCTGCGCACCAGCGACACCGACAGCCGCGCCCAGATGATGCGGCCGTCGCGGTCGAGATAGCGCTTTTCAAGGTGGTAATGGCTGCGCCGTCCGGCCAGCAGGTCCTGCACCAGGGCCAGGTCGGTCTGCAGGTCATCGGGATGGGTCAGGCGCTGGAAGTCGACCTGCAGCAGCTCTTCGCGCGGGTAACCCAGGATCCGGCACAGCGCATCATTGACGTCCAGCCAACGCCCCTCCAGCGACACCAGCGCCATGCCCAACGCCGCCGACGTGAATGCACCGGCGAACTTCTCCGCCGACAGCCGCGCCTCGGCCCGTGCCTGCAGAATTTCGGTGATGTCGATGGCCATGCCGACGTAGCCGATGCGTGCGCCATCGGCACCTTCCATGCGGCTGATCGACAGGCGCACCTGGCGTGGCAGGCCCTCCTTGCGCAGCAACGTCCACTGCCGCGAGTAGGTCTGCCCGTCAGCGCGGGCACTGAGCGCTTCGAACACGTCGGGAAGGTTGCCCTCGGCATCGGCCAGCGGCTCCAGCCAGGCATTCAGTTCCTCCGGATCGTGGAACGCATCGAGCCGGCGCTGGCCGACCACCTCCGCTGCGCTGTAGCCCAGCAGGCGCTCCGCACCCGTGTTGAACAGGGTGATGGTGCCATCGGTATCGGTGGCGATCACCGCTACCTCATCGGACGCATCGACCACGGCCTGCAGGCGTTGGCGGGTTTCGGCCGCGTCCTGTCTCGCCTGCTGCAGCTCGGTGACGTCGGCATGGGCACCGGCCATCCACAGCGGCTTGCCCTGCCCGTCCCATTCAAAGACGCGGCCACGGTCCTGGATCCAGATCCACTGGCCGTTCCTGTGGCGCATGCGCAGCAGGCAGGCGTAGTTGTCGCTGCGCCCTTGGAAATGGTCGTCCAGCGCAGCATCGGACAACGCAATGTCATCGGGATGGACCAGCCTCAGGAACGTCTTCTGGCAGATGGGTTCCAGCTCTTCCAGGCGGTAACCGACGATCTCGGCCCAGCGCGCATTGACCCGCATCTCGCCGGTCTGCACGTTCCATTCCCAGGTTCCCGCGGCGGTACCGTCGATGATCATCGCCAGGCGGCGACGCTCTTCCGCCAGCTCCTGCAGGCGGCGCACCAGCAGTCCATTGCCGTGGATGCCCTGGCCCGGCATCAATCCGGTCTCCTGCCGGCACGGGCAGGCGCCGACCGCAGCGCAGCGCTGCGACCGCCGGTACGAGCAACGGGTGGTGCTGGCGTCATGGCCCTCCCCAGCAACAGCGGGGTGGCCGGACGCCTCCCCTCAAGCGCAAGTGTGCGCAATCACGGGGAAAATCGACAAGTCCCCCGCCATGAATCAAGTGTGACGGGGAACGCGGTCCTCAACTGCGCTTGGCGCGCGCGAAGGCCTCGGCCAGGGCGTTGTTGGCCGGGGGCGCGGACGCGGCGGGACGGCCACCATTGCCTTGACCCCGGTTCAGCCCGCGGTTCTGGCCGCCTGCATCGCGGCGCGGACCCTGCCCATGGCCGCGCTCATCACGCTGTCCCGGGCGGCTGGTGGCTTGCCCGGGGGTATCGTCCAGGCGCCGGGTCAGGGCGATGCGCTTGCGCGCCACGTCCACCTCCAGCACCTTCACCTTGACGATATCGCCGGCCTTGACCACGTCGCGCGGGTCCTTCACGAACGTATCGGAAAGTGCCGAGATGTGGATCAGGCCATCCTGGTGCACACCGATATCGACGAAGGCACCGAAGGCCGCCACGTTGCTGACCACACCCTCGAGCACCATGCCCTCGCGCAGGTCCTTGATGTCCTCGACGCCCTCGGCGAATCGTGCCGCCTTGAACTCGGGGCGTGGGTCTCGGCCCGGCTTCTCCAGTTCCTTGAGGATGTCACGCACGGTCGGCACGCCGAAGGTGGCATCGGTGAACTGCTCGGCCTTCAGGCCGCGCAGGAAGCTGCCATCACCGATCAGCGCCTTGATCGGGCGCGCGGTGCTGGCAACGATGCGCTCGACCACCGGGTAGGCTTCCGGGTGTACCGCCGAAGCATCCAGCGGTTCATCACCGTCGGCAATGCGCAGGAAGCCCGCGCACTGTTCAAAGGTCTTCTCGCCCAGGCGCGCGACCTTCAGCAGGTCCTTGCGGCGCTTGAACGGGCCGTTCGCATCACGGTGGCGCACGATGTTCTCGGCCACCGTGGCCGACAGGCCGGACACCCGCGACAACAGTGCAGCCGAAGCGGTGTTCACGTACACGCCCACCGCGTTCACGCAGTCCTCCACGCGGGCATCCAGCGCGCGCGCCAGGCGGTACTGATCCACATCGTGCTGGTACTGGCCGACACCGATCGCCTTGGGTTCGATCTTCACCAGTTCGGCCAGCGGGTCCTGCAGGCGGCGGGCGATCGACACCGCCCCACGTAGCGACACGTCCAGCTCCGGGAACTCCCTGGCCGCGAACTCGGACGCCGAGTACACCGACGCCCCGGCCTCGCTGACCACTACCTTCTGCAGCTTCGGGTTGGCAGCGGCCTTGATCGCTTCACCGGCCAGCTTGTCGGTTTCGCGGCTGGCAGTGCCGTTGCCGATCGCGATCAGTTCCACGTTGTGCTTGGCGCACAGCTGCTTGATCGTCTGCAGCGACTGCTCCCACTGGCGACGCGGCTCGTGCGGGTAGATGGTGTCGGTGGCGACCAGCTTGCCGGTGGCATCGACCACGGCGATCTTGCAGCCGGTGCGGATGCCCGGGTCCATTCCGAGCACGGTCTTCGGGCCGGCGGGTGCCGCCAGCAACAGGTCCTTCAGGTTGTCGCCGAACACCGCGATGGCTTCGGCTTCGGCCTTTTCGCGGGCCTGGTTGAACAGGTCCAGCAGCAGATGGGTGTGCAGCTTGGCACGCCAGGTCAGCCGGCACGCATCCAGCAGCCAGCGGTCGGCGGCACGGCCCTGGTCGGCGATGCCGGCCTTGCGCGCCACGCGTCCTTCGGCGTACTGATGGCCAGCCTCGGCATCGCTGCCCGGGTCCAGTTCCAGGAACAGGATCTCCTCGCGGCGCGCACGGAACAGTGCCAGCAAGCGATGCGACGGAATCTTCGCCAGCGCCTCGGCATGCTCGAAGTAGTCGCGGTACTTGGCGCCCTCGGTTTCCTTGCCCTCGGCGACGCGGGCACGGATCACGCCGGTCTCGCCCAGCCAGGTGCGCAGTTCACCGACCAGCGCGGCGTCTTCGCCCCAGCGCTCCATCAGGATCGCGCGCGCGCCTTCCAACGCGGACTTGGCGTCGGCCACGCCCTTGTCGGCGTCGACGAAGGTGGCCGCGAACGTCTGCGGGTCCTGCGTCGGGTCGGCCAGCAGGCCATCGGCCAACGGCTCCAGGCCGGCCTCGCGGGCGATCTGCGCACGGGTGCGGCGCTTGGGCTTGTACGGCAGGTACAGGTCTTCCAGCCGGCTCTTGGTATCGGCGGCCAGGATGTCATTGCGCAGCTCGTCACTGAGCTTGCCCTGCTCGCCGATGCTGGCCAGCACCGCCGCGCGACGGTCCTCCAGCTCGCGCAGGTAGGTCAGCCGGGTTTCCAGGTTGCGCAGCTGGGTGTCGTCCAGGCCACCGGTCACTTCCTTGCGGTAGCGCGCGATGAACGGAACGCTGGCGCCTTCGTCGAGCAGGCCGACGGCCGCGCGTACCTGGGCGGACTGGGCACCGATTTCGTCGGCGATGGTCTGGGCGATCTGCTGGGCGAGCGCGCTCTGGGCGTTCTTGGCGTCGTGCATTGCTTCAGGTCTGTGCCGCGTTTCGGGAAGCCCCCATTCTGGCAATCCGCGACGGAGCCGGACAAGGCATTGACAGGGGGCGAGGTTCAGCGGCGAAGCCGGATTGGACGCCGGCATCCTGGCAAAGAGCGGGCTCGGACTGGCCCGGGGCTGGGATGCCGGCGCGGGCGCGCGATGGTGGGCGCGCCCTGCCGCGTGCTGCGACGGTCAGCGGTAGTGGCGGGCGGCGCGCTGCATGACGATGTCGTCACGCATGCCTTCCAGGGCCATCAGGCGGACCTTGCCGACACCCTGCAGTTCCATGAACCGCTCCGTGTAGAACTCCGGCCCCAGCGCGGTGTCGGCGCGGGATTTGCTGAAGCCGTAGGGCACCACGCCCTTCTCGCCATCCTTGCTACCACCGACATAAAGAACGATTGCCATGTGATGTCTTCCTCCAAATTGCTACTGCGTACTGCGTTCGATGAGCGATGCTGCGAGCTCATCGAGGGAGAGCTTACCGCGTCGAACCTGACTGGAACGTCACGAAGGCTAATGACGATCGGTTGCATGCAGATGACTGCGGGATCGCAGCAGAATGCTTACGGATCTTTAACTTCCGGCTAACGAATCGGTGGGGGATCTCCGCCAACGGCGCAGCCCCTTGTGGCTTGGTCGCGAAATGCGCTTCATGTGATCGGGTCGGTCGAGGTGGATTCGCAGGACACGCCGTAAAACCCGTCCTTGGGGGCTTGGCCGCGGCATCCATGCCGCGGACACCCCGCCCTACCCACCCTCCCGGCCGCTGACAGATTCCTGGTGCCTGCCGCCACCCACGGAGAAGAAAAAAGAAGATCAAAAGCAAAAGCAGCTTGGCCGGCTGCTTTTTGTAGAGCCGAGCCCACGCTCGGCTGCTTCCTGGCCCTGTCGCGAAGCCGAGCGCAGGCTCGGCTCTACACGAGCAAGCGCAGCGCGCGACCCGCTTCTGCTGTTCTTTTTCTTTTCCGTGGGTGGTGCAGGCCACAGCCATCTGTCAGAGGGCGGTCGGGTTGGGTTCGCGGGGGTGTCCGCGGCATGGATGCCGCGGCCAAGCCCCCATGGTGAAGTGACCCCCGGGAGTTGGACATCAGATCCAACCCCGAGGGATACATGAACAGATACGACGCGCGTTTCAAACTGCAGGTCGCCAA
>NZ_JBAWUK010000060.1:0-25574 GCF_037079935.1 Stenotrophomonas maltophilia group sp. Smal12
GGGGGGGGGGGGGGGGGGGGCGGGGGGGGGGGGGGGGGGGGGGGGGGGGGGGGGGGGGGGGGGGGGGGGGGGGGGGGGGGGGGGGGGGGGGGGGGGGGGGGGGGGGGGGGGGGGGGGGGGCGGGGGGCCCCGCCCCCCCCCCCCCCCCCCCCCCCGCCCGGGGGGGGGGCCCCCCCCCCCCCCCCCCCCACTACCCGGTCGCGTTGCCGATGGATTCCAATGAAACCAAATTTCCCTTGCCGCACAAGGCCGCAAGGCTGGTGCACTGCGGCATACTAGGGGTCTTGCCCCACAGGTGTGACATGACGCGCGCGTTCAACTTCAGTGCCGGCCCTGCGACTTTGCCGGAATCGGTCCTGCGTCAGGCGCAGGCGGAAATGCTGGACTGGCACGGGTCCGGCGCTTCGATCGTGGAAATGAGCCATCGCGGCGCGGAATTCATGTCCGTGGCCGCCGAGGCCGAGGCCGACCTGCGTCGCCTGCTCGATATCCCCGAAGACTATGCGGTGCTGTTCCTGTCCGGTGGTGCCACCACCCAGCAGGCGTTGATCCCGCTGAACTTCGCCGCCCCCGGCCAGCGTGCCGACTACGTGGTCAGTGGCCACTGGGGCAAGACCGCGGTCAGGCAGGCCGGTGTCTACGTGGACGTCAACATCGCCGCCAGCAGCGAGGCCGATGGCTATCGCACGCTGCCGCCGCACGCCGACTGGCAGCTCTCGCCGGATGCCGCCTACGTGCACATCACCGCCAACGAGACCATCCACGGCGTCGAGTTCCGTGATGTGCCCGATACCGGCAATGTGCCGCTGGTGGCCGACTTCAGTTCGTCCATTGCCAGCGAGCCGCTGGACGTGCGCCGCTACGGCGTGATCTATGCCGGTGCGCAGAAAAACCTGGGTCCGGTCGGCATCGCGGTGATGATCATCCGCCGCGACCTGCTCGAGCGCAGTGGCCAGCCACGCGCGGACATCTTCGATTACCGCTCGCATGTCGCCCGCGATTCGATGCTGAACACCCCGCCGACCTGGAACTGGTATCTGGCCGGTCTGGTGTTCAAGTGGATGCTGGCCGAGGGCGGCGTGACCGAGTTCGCCAGGCGCAATGCCGCCAAGGCCGCGCTGGTGTACGGCGCCATCGACGGCTCCGGCGGCTTCTACCGCAATGAGGTTGCACACGCGGCCCGTTCGCGGATGAACATCCCGTTCTTCCTGCCCGATGCCGATCTCGATGCCCGCTTCGTGGCCGAGGCCAAGGCCGCTGGCCTGCTGGCGCTGAAGGGGCACAAGGTCGTCGGTGGCATCCGTGCCTCGCTGTACAACGCCATGCCGCTGGCCGGGGCCGAGGCGCTGGTCGCCTTCATGGCCGATTTCCAGCAGCGTCACGGCTGAGCAATGAACGGCGCGCACCGTCGGGTGCGTTCCCCGCAACAAGGAATTCCGATGGCAAGCAGCAAATCCAGCAAGAATGCGCCGAAGAAGGCCGAACCGGCCAAGGACAGCGTGCCCACCAAGGCGAAGGGCAAGGCCAAGGCCACCTCGAACCCGGCACCCACCCTGGCGCCGCTGGCGCTGGCCGATGTGCGCTCGAAGATCGACCAGATCGACCGCGACATCCAGAGCCTGATCGCCGAGCGCGCGCGCTTCGCCCACCAGGTCGGCAAGGCCAAGGGCAAGCTCGCCGCCGCCGTCGACTACTACCGCCCCGAGCGCGAAGCGCAGGTGCTGCGCATGGTGGTGGACCGCAACGAAGGCCCGCTCAGCGATGAACTGCTGGTGCACGTCTACCGCGAGATCATGTCGGCCTGCCTGGCCCAGCAGGAGCCGCTGAAGATCGGCTACCTCGGCCCGGAAGGTACTTTCAGCCAGCAGGCCGTGCTCAAGCACTTCGGCCGCTCCGCGCTGGGCCTGCCGATGGCCAGCATCGAAGAGGTGTTCCAGGAAGTGGAAGCGGGCAACGCCGATTTCGGCGTGGTGCCGGTGGAGAATTCGGGGCAGGGCACCATCCAGATCACCCTGGACATGTTCCTGACCTCCAACCTGAAGATCTGCGGCGAAGTGGAACTGCGCGTGCAGCAGTACCTGATGTCGCGCAGCGGCCGCATCGAGGACATCGAGCGCATCTACGCGCACCCGCAGTCGTTCATGCAGACCTCGGCGTGGCTGCGCGCCAATCTGCCGAAGGCCGAGAAGATTCCGGTGTCGAGCAACGCCGAAGGCGCGCGCCGTGCGCGCAACGCCGACGACGCGGCGGCCATCGGCGGCGAGAGTGCCGGCCACGTATACGGCCTGAAGAAGGTGGTCACCAAGCCGATCCAGAACGATGCCGACAACACCACCCGCTTCCTGGTGGTGGGCCGCAACATTTTCCCGACCTCCGGCCACGACCGCACCTCGGTGCTGGTGTTCATCCATGACAAGCCCGGTGCGCTGTTCGACGTGCTCAGCCCGTTCGCCCGCCATGGCATCAGCATGAACCGCATCGAGTCGCGGCCGTCACACCACGGCAAGTGGGAGTACGGTTTCTTCATCGACCTGGCCGGCCACATCGACGACGCGCCGATGCAGGCCGCGCTGGCCGAACTGGAAGCGCACTCGGCGCAGATCAAGGTGCTGGGCTCCTATCCGGTGGCCGTGCCCTGAGTGCTGCTGCGGCGGCAACAGCCGCCGCTCCCTGATGCATCGCCGGCGCTGCCGGTGTTTACGGAATGATCGAACGATGAGCAACGCGCAACACTGGATAGCCCGCAAGGGCCAGCCGCTGCAGGGCAGCCTGACCATTCCCGGCGACAAGTCGGTCTCGCACCGCTCGGTGATGTTTGCCGCGCTGGCCGATGGCACCTCGCACATCGAAGGCTTCCTGGAAGGCGAGGACACCCGCGCGACCGCGCGCATCTTCAGCCAGCTGGGGGTGCGCATCGAAACGCCCAGCCCGTCGCAGCGCGTCGTGCACGGTGTCGGCATCGATGGCCTGAAGGCGCCGGATGCACCGCTGGATTGCGGCAATGCCGGTACCGGCATGCGCCTGCTGGCCGGCTTGCTGGCAGGGCAATCGTTCGACTGCACGCTGATCGGCGATGAGTCGCTGTCCGGTCGCCCGATGCGCCGCGTGACCGGCCCGCTGTCGCAGATGGGCGCAAGGATCGACACCCAGGACGATGGCACGCCACCGTTGCGCGTGCATGGTGGCCAGATGCTGCACGGCATCGATTTCGCCTCGCCGGTGGCCAGCGCGCAGGTCAAGTCGGCGGTGCTGCTGGCCGGGCTGTATGCGCAGGGCGAAACCAGCGTGACCGAACCGCACCCGACCCGCGACTACACCGAGCGCATGTTGTCCGCATTCGGCGTGGACATCGCGTTTTCGCCGGGCAAGGCCCGCCTGCGCGGTGGCCAGCGCCTGCGCGCCACGGATATCGTGGTGCCCGCCGATTTCTCTTCGGCCGCGTTCTACCTGGTCGCCGCCAGCATCATTCCCGGTTCCGAGCTGCGCCTGAAGCAGGTCGGCCTGAATCCGCGCCGCACCGGCCTGTTGCATGCGCTGCGCCTGATGGGTGCGGACATCACCGAAGAGAACCCGGCAGAACAGGGCGGTGAACCGGTGGCCGACCTGGTGGTGCGCTACGCCCCGCTGAAGGGCGCACGCATTCCGGAAGAACTGGTGCCGGACATGATCGACGAGTTCCCGGCGCTGTTCGTGGCGGCAGCTGCTGCAGAAGGCCAGACCGTGGTGACCGGCGCCGCCGAGCTGCGGGTGAAGGAATCCGATCGTCTCGCAGCGATGGCCACCGGCCTGCGCGCGCTGGGCATGCAGGTGGACGAAACTGAAGACGGTGCCACCCTGCATGGTGGCGTGCGCCTGGGCAGCGGCACCATCGAAAGCCACGGCGACCACCGCATCGCCATGGCGTTCGCCATTGCCGGCCAGATCAGTAACGGCGAAGTGCGCATCAACGACATCGCCAATGTCGCCACGTCCTTCCCGGACTTCGACGGCCTGGCGCGCAGCGCCGGCTTCAACCTGGCCTGACCGGCGGATCAGGTTTTCCGGTAGGTGCCAACCATGGTTGGCACGCGCCCCCTGTCCGGTAGGTGCCAACCTCGGTCGGCACGCTCACATCGCCCGGTAGGTGCCGACCTTCCTTGGTCGGCACGCTTCTCCGCATAAAAGGACGGAGGCCGAAGCCTCCGTCTAAACATCACGAACCCCTCGTCCGCGATCAACGCTGTCCGGTACGGAAATGCACCGGGACCCGCACCACACTGGCCACTGCACGGCCTTCATGCATCGCCGGCTGGAACTTCCAGTTCTGCACGGTGCTCAGCACCGCACGATCCAGGTCACGGCTGCGCTCGCCGCTGCGCGAAACAATCGCAGCATTGGTCACTTGGCCGCGGGCATCGACATTCAGGCTGGCGATCACGCTGCCCTGCACGCCATTGCGCAGCGCGGCAGCGGGGTAGGTCGGCTTGCTGTTGCCCGCCAGCGGGCGCGCCTCGCGATTGCGTACGGCAGGGGTCGCCTTGCGCTGGTTGCCGGCCGCTGCGGCCTGGCGTGCCGCAGGCTGCTGTACGTCGGCGACCGGCGCCTGCTCGGGCGCGGGCAGCATGCGCTCGCCGACCGGTGCCGGCGCCACGTCTTCCTGGTTCGAGTGACGCAGCCAGAGCAGTGCGGCGGCAAACATCGCCACGATCAGCGCGATCCACATCCAGGGCGACGTGGGCTTGTGCTGTTCGCTGGCGTCCTGCTGTTACTGCGGCGAATGAAGGTCTTCGTGGGTGGTGGCGGTCATCGCAAACTCCTTCCGTCAATGGACGACGGGGAGAGTGTTGCGCGGGCCAGTGGCGTAAAGTGTCAGCGTTGCGTCAACGCAACCGGCAGGGTTCAGTTTGCCTGCCGGGAAACGTTCAGTTACTGGGTCTTGAAGTCGAACGGCACTTCAATGCTGCCCGGTACGGCCTGGCCGTTACTCTGTGCCGGGGTGAAGCGCCAGCGGCGCACCGCATCGGTCGCGGCACGGTCGAGCTCGCGTGAGCCGCTGCGCTGGATCACCGTGGCATTGTTCGGATAGCCGGTGGCATCCACGTCCACGCGTACGACCACCGTACCGGTTTCACCGGCGCGCAGGGCGGCGGCGGGATAGGACGGCGGTGGCGACTGGCCGGCAATCGGCATCGGCTGGCTGTTGCCCGTGGCAGCCGGCGCGGGAGCCGGTGCGGCCGGGGCCGCTTCGGCGACGGGCGCCGGCGGTGGCGGCGGGGTTTCGACCAGCTTCGGGGCTTCCTCTTCGACCGGGGCCGGCTTGGCATCGGGCATGTCGCTGGAACCGGCGGCCGCCGCCAGCGGTTCGGGCAGCGGTTCCACCTGCGCCGTCTCCTGCGGGGTCTGTGCGGCCGGGTCGGCGCGGAAGAATTCCTTGTCGCGACCGGTGAACCAGACCAGCACGAACAGCAGCACGCCCACGCCGAAGGCGATGCCCGCGATCTTCAGGGCGTTGCGCGGGATATGCACGGTAAACGACTTGGCGGACGACGAGCGGGGTGCAGACATGGACCGGACCAGTACGGAATGCCCCGATTCTGCCACGGCGGGAATGAACCGGGCGGCAGAAATCCGTATAACAAGCGATAATCCCATCCCTGATACCCACCACGACACCTGCCATGCTTGATCCAGCCCTGCTCCGCCACCAGCCCGCCGACCTCGCCGAACGCCTGCGCGCCAGCCGCGGCTTCGAGCTCGACGTGTCTGCCTTGGAGTCCCTGGAGGCTGATCGCAAGCGCATCCAGGTGCGGACCCAGGAGCTGCAGAGCCTGCGCAACAGCCGTTCCAAGGCCATCGGCCAGGCCAAGGCCAAGGGCGAGGACGTGTCGGCCATCATGGCTGAAGTTGCCGCCTTCGCCGACGAGCTGAAGGCCTCGGAAGTGGCGCTGGACGAGCTGCGCGAGAAGATCGAAGCGATCTCGATGGGGATCCCGAACCTGCCGGCCGATGACGTGCCAGCCGGTGCTGACGAGAACGACAACGTCGAGCAGGCGCGCTGGGGTACTCCGCGCCAGTTCGACTTCAAGGTGCTTGACCACGTCGAACTGGGCGCCCGCAATGGCTGGCTGGACGGCGAGACCGCGGCCAAACTGTCCGGTTCGCGCTTCACCGTCCTGCGCGGCCCGATCGCGCGCCTGCACCGCGCCCTGGCCCAGTTCATGGTCGACCTGCACACCGGCGAGCACGGTTACGAGGAAACCAACGTACCGCTGCTGGTCAATGCTGACTCGCTGCGCGGCACCAGCCAGCTGCCGAAGTTCGAGGACGACCTGTTCAAGACCGCCGTGGGCGACTCCACGCGTTATCTGATCCCGACCTCGGAAGTGCCGCTGACCAACATCGTGCGCGACGAGATCGTCGACGCCGAGCGTCTGCCGCTGCGCATGACCGCTCACTCGATGTGCTTCCGTGCCGAAGCCGGCAGCGGCGGCCGCGACGTGCGCGGCATGATCCGCCAGCACCAGTTCGAGAAGGTCGAGCTGGTCTCGATCAGCCGCCCGGAAGACAGCGACGCCGAGCACCAGCGCATGACCCGCTGTGCCGAAGTGGTGCTGGAAAAGCTGGGCCTGCCGTACCGCAAGGTGCTGCTGTGCACCGGCGACATGGGCTTCTCGGCGGTGAAGACCTACGATCTGGAAGTCTGGCTGCCGTCGCAGGAGACCTACCGCGAGATCTCCTCGTGCTCGAACTGTGGTGATTTCCAGGCCCGCCGCATGCAGGCGCGCTGGCGCAACCCGGCCACCGGCAAGCCGGAGCTGGTGCATACCCTGAACGGCTCGGGCGTGGCGGTTGGCCGTGCGATGATCGCGGTGATGGAGAACTACCAGAACGCCGACGGCAGCATCACCGTGCCGGAGGCCCTGCGCCCGTACATGGGCGGCCTGGAAACGATCGCCTGACAGCCGGCGCTTTGCGCCGCCGCCCGAGCGTAGGCTCGGGCGCTACAGATCCATGTAGAGCCGAGCCTATGCTCGGCTCTCCTTTATGACCCGCAGCTTCTCCAGCGGCACCCATCCCGGTTCGCCGTTCTCCGGCACGCACCACGCCCAGCCATTGAGGATGCGCAGCCCGCGCAAGATCTGCCTGGGATCCACATCCAGCTCCCGCGCGCAGTAATCCTCCGTGGCATAGGCGTCATCCTGCGCATCGCGACCGATCACCGGCGCCGGCACGAAACCGGGCTGCTGCCCTTCGGCTTGGCACAGGAACCAGTCTTCCCAGCCCTCCGGGCCTTCATAACGTTCGCCCACCACCAGCGCCTGGCCACGGCGCAGGGTGATCGGGTGCGGAAATTCGCTGCGGTGCGCAGCCGTCACGATGTAGTTCATGGCCCCAGCCTAGCGCGTCGCAAAAGAAAACGGCCCCGCATAGCGGGGCCGCCAGGGTGGGCCGGGATGGGGGAGGGGATCCCGGCCCGCGTTCAGCGCCCAGACGAGGAGAGAGGGGCGCCGAACGTTGGAACGCGTTACGCAGCGACGGCTTCGGCCGCTTCGTGCGACGGCAGTGCCGCCAGTGCACCGGCAATGGCGTCTTCACGGTGCTGCGGCGAATAGGCGATGCCCTCGGCGCGCACGAATTCGACCTCGTTGATGCCCATGAAGGCGAACACCTGGCGCAGGAACGGCTCCTGGAAGTCGGCCGGCGAGTCGGTGTAGATGCCGCCACGGCTGCTGGCGATGATCACCCGCTTGCCACCGGCCAGGCCCACCGGGCCGTTCTCGGTGTACTTGAAGGTGCGGCCGGCCACGGCCACGCGGTCGATCCAGGCCTTCAGCGTGGACGGAATGCTGAAGTTGTACATCGGCGCGCCGATCACCACGATGTCGGCGTCCAGGAACTGCTGCATCACCTGTTCAGCATCGGTCGCCTCGGCCGCGTCGGTCCTGGCCAGCGAGCTGCTGCGCAGATGCGGTACCGGATTGGCGTCAAGATCGCGATAATCGACCTGCAGGTCATCGATCTGGCTGGCGAAGCGGGCGACCACGGCGGCCGACAGCTGGCGCGAGACGGAGTTGTCGCCAAGCACGCTGGCGTCGAGATGCAGAAGCTTCATGGCAGTCACCTGTGTTCTGGGAGGAAGGGGCGGGGTGGCCCCGCCGACGGAGAGAACGATAGGTTGTTGCAAAGGCGGAATAAAGGTGATTGAATGCCACGTATTGTTCTAGATATGGAACTCGGGTATGCATGACCTGAATGACCTGTACTACTTCGCGATGGTGGTCGACCACGGGGGATTCGCCGCCGCCGAGCGCGCACTGGGTATTCCCAAGTCGCGCCTGAGCCGCCGCATCAGCCAGCTGGAAACCGACCTGGGCGTACGCCTGCTGCAGCGCTCCACGCGCCGTTTCGCGGTCACCGATGTCGGCACCAGCGTGCATCGCCATGCGCAGACGATGCTGGCCGAGGCCCAGGCCGCCCGCGAAGTGGTGGACCGTCTCAGCGCGGAGCCGCGCGGCGTGGTGCGCGCCAGCGTGCCGGTGTCACTGGCGCAGATGCAGCTTCCCAAGCTGCTGCCCAAGTTCCTTGAGCAGTACCCGAAGGTGCGGCTGCAGCTGAACATCAGCAACCGCCGCGTGGATATCATCAATGAAGGCTACGACGTCGCCCTGCGCGTGCGTTCGCGCCTGGACGACGACGGCAGCCTGGTGATGCGCAGCTTCGGCCAGGTGCAGGAACTGCTGGTGGCCAGCCCCAAATACCTGGACCGCGCCGGACGCCCCAAGGACCCGGAAGAGCTCACCCAGCACGTCACCCTCAGCATCAGCGAAGACGAAGCACGCCAGCGCTGGGAACTGCATGGCCCGGAAGGCGAAGTGCGCCGGGTCGACCTGCAGCCGCGCGTGGCTGGTTTCGACTTCCCGCTGCTGCAGAGCATGGTGAAGGACGGTTTCGGCATCACCATGCTGCCGGAGACCGTGTGCGCCGATGCCGTGCGCAATGGCGAGCTGGAAGTAGTGCTGCCGGACTGGTCGTTGCCGCAGGGCGTGTGCCACGCCGTGTTCGCCTCGCGCCGCGGGCTGTTGCCGGCGGTGCGCGTGTTCATCGACTTCCTGGCCGAACATCTGCCGCCGCAGTTGGAGGCCTCGCGCCTGGATTGCGGTGGCGCCTGTGAGAAGGCCAAGGAGCGAATCAAGGCCAGTGCACTGGGGGCGCTGGCGGTGGATGCCGGCTGAGAGCGCTGAACGGTAGCGCCGGGCCATGCCCGGCGTTGCTGTTTTCCGACGATCAGTTCCGGCCGAACAGCCGGTCCCAGAAGCTGCGGCGTCGCGCTGCGGCCGGTGGCGGTTCGGCCGCAACGACGGGCGCTTCCAGCACCGCCATCAGTTCCGCGCTGCGCGGCTTCTTCAGGAAGCGCGCATAGTCCAGATAGCCGGTCACCTTGCTCATGTGAAGGCGTTCGGGCATTGCCGGCAATGCGCCGCCCTGCAACAGCACCCGCAATGCCTGCGGGCGGTCCAGGCGGATCGCCTCGTACAGGGCGGTGCCGCCGCAGCCCGGTTCGATCTGGTTGGCGCGCTGCGGCGCATCCTTCAGCAGGTCCTGCAATGCCTCCGCGTCGTCTCCTTCTACCGCAGCCACCAGCCGCGCCAGCGCCTCGGCTTCCGCAGGGGGCAGGTTGTCGCGATAGGCCTGGTCGGCAATCTCGCGCTCGTCGCGCCCATCGCCGCCCTGGATGCACAGGAAATCGGTGACCAGGGCGACCGGAATGCCGGACGTATCCAGCCCCCAGTAGCTGGGATAGACACCGTCGCCCCAGCCGCTGGTGAAGACCACCAGGCCGTGCGGCGAGTTCTCCCCCCAGGGGCGGTATTCGACGCCTTCGTCCAGGCCATCGTGGTCGATCAGTGCATCCGACCATTCACTCTCTTCCTCGCCATCGGCCTGTTCGATCAGGGCCAGCAGCGCCTGCTGGGTGTCGGTGTCCATGAAACAACCGATGCCAGCGTCGACCGGATAGCCGATGAAGCTGTCCTCATCCAGGCCGGTCAGGTCCTGGGTGGCCCAGCGCGCCATCTGCCAGTGCAGGGCGGTCGCGGTAAGAGCTTCGCGGGGCTTGAACCAGACCACGGCCAGGGCCGGGTGGCCGCTGTGCACGATGATTTCGACCGGGTGCCGCCCCAGCGGGGCGGTGTAGTCGGCCAGCGCAGGCGCCTCGGCCTGGACCAGCGGATCGCAGACCACCAGCTGCCCGCTGCTGACCGGCAGGTGCCCCGCGAAGGTGCGGTGCAGGGCCACAGCGGCCAGCTGTGTATCGTCCAGCAGGCAGGTGCGCAGATTGGCCAGATCGAGATGGGCCATGGCGGCTCCGAGTGCGGTGAAGGCTCCCACCGTGCCGGATGCGAAGGGCAGGGGCAAGGTGGTCTTGGGCAAATGCCCTTCACGTGCGAGAATACGTCGCTGCCCGGGCGACCGGGACCCGATTGGAGAGATGGCCGAGCGGTTTAAGGCACCGGTCTTGAAAACCGGCGAAGGGTTAAACCTTCCGTGGGTTCGAATCCCACTCTCTCCGCCAATCCTTAGTAAGTGTTTGTTTTTAAACGACATTTTTTAAGGTCTTGAAGGGCGGCTTGGGGCACAAATCGGGGCACAACTCCGATGCGATTACCAAGCTATCTCACTCGCTCTTCCACAGGTCGTTACCAGTTTCGCATGCGCGTTCCGACGGACATGCGTGGTATCGTCGGCAAACCTTTCGTCAAGCATCCCTTGGGCATCCAACTGCATAGCGCAAGAGTGGCTGCCTTGGCCATCGCGCAGCGTTATGCTCAAGCATTCGATGCCATCAGGGATGGGTGCATGACCAAGAAGGGACTCACGGTTGAGGATGTTCTGCGCAGCGTCGCGGAGAACGGCTCCCGGCGTTATGAAATTGACTTGCCGGGCTTCCGTCTTCGGACCACGGATGCGGCCGACCATGCTCGAGCAATGGAGGCGCTGGAAGAAATCGGCAAGTTCCACTTCCGTGATGCGGGTGCAGTTCCGGCGGCGGCTGGGCCAAACCCGTTGGAATCAGCGGCGGCGCAGCCCCTGCCATCTGAGACCATCAGCCTGATCGATGCGAAGCGAATCTGGCAGGATAAAGTCGCCGCCGAGGACATCGAGGTCAAAACGGTCGGCATCAAACTGCTTCCCGTGACAGAGCTGATCGAGTTCTTGGGCGCCGAGCGCGAGCTGCACACCATCACGCGGCCTGAGATGGCCCGCTTCTACGACCATTTGGCCAAGCGCGGGTTAACGCGTTCTACGCTCAACAATCGCCAGAGCTACCTCGCAGGAAAGAGAGGATTCTTCACTTGGGCAATGGCTTCAGGCTACGTGCTCAAGGGAGACAATGTCGCCGCAGGTCACGTCAGCGTTTCGATGGCGGAGAAGCGCAAGCGCAGAAAATTTGGCTTCCAGGCCTTTACCTTGGATCAGGTTCATCAACTCTTCGCGCCTGATAGCTTCAAGCAGCTTTCAACGGGAGCGCGCTGGGCGGCTTTGTTGGGCCTGTATACGGGCGCCCGGGCAGGTGAGGTGGGGCAGCTGTTTACCCTCGACGTCAAGGAAGAGGAGGGAATCCCGTGCATACGGTTTACCGATGAGGGGGAGGATCAGCGATTGAAGACCGATGTTTCCAATCGGGTCGTCCCGTTGCATCCCGACCTGATCAAGCTTGGTTTCTTGGACTACGTCGCCGAACGAAGGGAGAGCGGGGACTGGCGATTGTTTCCGCAGGCTGACAGTAAGGCGAAGAATGGTGCGGGGAACTGGATATCGAAGGCGTTCAGCTACTACCTCCAAAAGCACAGTGGTGGGTGGTCGAAAGCGAAACGTGGTTTCCATAGTCTCCGAAAGACCGTGATTCAGGAGATGCAGGGCAGCGGTGTGGCCTCTGAGATGCGAGCCCAAATCGTCGGCCACGAATTGGACGACGAACACCACGCGACTTACAGCAGGCCCTTTACGGTGAGTGAGAAGCTCAACGGTGCCGGAGGAACGCCAGCTTTGGGTGTCCTAGATTACGGAATCGACCTGGAGGCGCTGCGCACCCTGCCGGCGCGCAAGGTCGGGCGGCGAAGCAGCAATGCTGCCGCGCGCTCTTCAAAGGTCGGCCGTAAGGGGAGCGAGCCGAACTAATGGCCCTTACTGCTGCTGATGCTTACCGCCGCGCCATCGATCGCTTTCTCGGCAAGCTCTCTGGCACCGAAAACGTGGGCCAGATGGAGAAGAAGATCGCAGACCATTTGCGCCTAGCGAAACAGCGGCCCAAGGTGGACGTGGCGTTGAGCTTCAATGAGGCCGCTGGGGTGTTGGCGATCAGCACGGCCCAATTGCAACACCTCTTGAAGGAACACTCCCCAAAAGGGACGCTGTTCACGGTGAAGGGAACTCGCAAGCGCTCGACCACCCTTGTTCCGTTGATGGCCTGGGCAGCCGAGCTCAAGGCTAAGGGCCTGTGGAAGCCGTTGAGCGAACGGGGCGTTGCGATCGACACCCTCCTAACTGCAGAACTGCCGTTTCTGGTGGCCAAAGGGTCCAAGGCTAAGCAGTTCTTCCTGGAGCCACTGACTGACCAACCCATCAGCGATGCGTTAATTCGCCAGCTCCAAGCATTGGGCGTGCAAATCGGGCTTGGGATTCGGGTCTGCACGCTGACCGACGCCTTCGCCCAGCCTTGGCAAAACCCTGACGTCAAGCGCCAGTGGGTGGACGCATTCAACAACGCAGCCCAAGCCCAGGCCAGCCGTCTGCGGGACCTGGCTCAGCAGCTCGACGCCTCGCGAGCTGGGGTGATCGAACAAGCGCTGCACGAACGCCTGCAGCCGGCGCCTCCAAAGATGCCCGACAAGCGCAATGGGCGAATGTAACGGCTGCTAACGGATATTGGAGGCCTCCAATATCCGTATCGATGGAGGCTCTCAGTTCGGATGATTACTCCAACGCCTCGGTGGTCGGGGCGATGGAGCAAGCCGATGGGCCTCGATATGTATGCGGTCAAGACCCGCACTGATGTGCGAGATCGCACTCAAGAACTATTTTTCTACTGGCGAAAGCATCCGAACCTTCATGGTTGGATGTTCAAGTTGCACAGTGCTAGGACGGGGCAGGTTGATCCCTTCGATTTCAACCAAGTTCCCGTATTCCTTGGATTGGACGATCTTGATGCGTTGGAACAGGCTGTGCTGAACGATGATTTGCCTTATACCCAAGGCTTCTTCTTCGGTGAATCGGATCCCGATCGAGCTGAAGAAGATCTGGACTTCATTGCGCAGGCCCGCGCATTGATCAACGACGGTTGGGACGTGTTCTACAACTCTTGGTGGTAACCCGCCGCCAGCAGCGCCTCTCGGGCTGGTTCAAGCCCAACTCCCAAAACCCATTCTTCAACGCGGCAACGCAGCCGTGCTGACGGAGCCTTGCCTGGAGAATCCTCATGCAGCCCAAGTCCAACGTTCTGCCGTTCAACGCAGCAACCCGCTCCAAGCGCCTCGTAGCGGCTAAACCCACCCGGCTCACCTCCGTTTGCTACAAGGCAAGCGACAAGGCCCACACGAGCGTCGATTGGTATACCCCGCCTGCCATCGTCAGGGCGCTGGGGGGAAGGCGCGGCTTTGACCTCGATCCTTGCACGCCCGAAGACCCGTCGCGGCTGCCCGCACCCACGGCCAGCCGGATGATCCCGCCGAGCCAGGACGGCTTGGCTACGCCGTGGCCCAAGCAGGCATTCGTGTGGATGAATCCGCCTTACGGAAAAGGGATTGAGAAGTGGTTGAGCAAGCTGGCCAACCACCCCGGCGGCGGTATCGCCCTGGTGCCGGTCAACATGGAGACGGGATGGATGCACGACTGCGTGCTTTCCCACCCCAACGCGACGGCGATCCTGTTCACCCGTGGGAGGCTGAGGTTTGTGCGTCCCGACGGAACCACCGGCACGGCAGCGCCGTCGGGATCGTTGGTGGTGACTTACGGCAAGCGCGCCGCCGATCACCTTCAGCAAGCGCAGGCGAGCGGTGCGTTGCACGGGAAGTTCTTTGCCATCCAGCGGGTAGGGCAGGTGGCCACGGCGAACCAGGAGAGCTCCAATGGCTGATCGCTGGAACGTTGTTGTCTTGGGCCGCGCGACGGCCGAATTGGAAATCCGAATCGACGCGGACTCAGAGGCGGCAGCCTTGGAGATTCTGAACTCGATGGGAGTGGCTGACATTCATGCCGGTGGCTGGCGTACCGAGTTGGAGGAGATCTACGGCTTTGTGGAGGTCATCAGCCCCGATGGTTCCGAACGCGAAGATCTCAACTGGCCTTGTCCAACCATGCGCCACCACCTCAACTATTAGGAGGAGCCGATGGGAACTTACGAATTCGTCGTCCGGGGTGACTACTTGGTGAGCAAGGTGATTGAGGTCTTTGCCCAGACCCAGTCCGAGGCAATGGAGGCATTCGCGCGACTGTCCTTGGCGGAGTTGGATGCCATCGATTGGCACCATGGCGCCCTTACGATTGAAGAACACGTGGTGGTGACGGAGGTGGAAAGCGGGAGGGAGTTTCAGCATCCGTTCTTGACCGATCGCAAGCGCGAGCAACTGGAGTGTTTGGCCGAAAATGAGTAGGAACTTCCGGCTGCTGGTCTTCCACTAGCCAGCAGCGATCGAAGGCCAGCAGGAAGACCAGTAGTGCAAGGTCGTTGAATCCCAAGGGATTTCTGTGACTAAAAGTGCGCTGCTGGCTTGCTGGCTTTCGATTCAACTCCCCTGTGCAAATGCGTCCAAATCGCATGGAAAGTGTTGGTATCTCAAATTTCAAAACCGATTCTTTTTTGACCCAGCAGACCAGCGGAACGGTTTTCTATGAATGCAAAGCTTTTGGAATCAAGGGTTTGTAGCTGCTGGTCTTCCTGCTGGTCTTCTCTTTCTGCTGGCTAATGGAAGACCAGCAGGGAAGGGAAAGCCAGCAGAACAGGGCTTCCGGAAAAAGTGCGAGAGATTCCGCAGTTTTCGTGTTTAGTCAAAAACCGTGGGTTGCGGAAAGCTCCTGGAGTGGTTGAGTGGAAGTGTCCCCCATGTGGGACACACCAAACCTTTCACCTTCGGAGTTGCCACCGTGAACGCCACCCATCCCTCGTCGCCGCCGACTTACAGCATCCGCGCCAGCGTGAAAAAGCACGTTCGGATCAAACGCCCCTTGGCCGAACGCCTTCGTCTCGCCGCGGCCGAAAACGAGATGACAGAGAGCGAGTTCATTCGCCGCGCCTTGGAAACCGCTCTCCCGCGCGCTGCCTGAGCAAGCCTGTCCCCCCACAACGACAAACCCCCACCGGCCAGGGCGAGGGTTTGAGAGGAGCCAACAACAATGTCTACAACCAATGTGTCCCCAAAAGGGAAGGCTGTCAACCCGACGACGGAAGAGCCAAGCAACATCGTGCCATTCGAAGCGTCGCGTTTCCTGGGTGCGGAAGCCTCCGCCCGCAAGGTCAACCTGGAGGCAGAGGAGCACAAGCAGCTCTACCGCCACTCGGTTGATCGAGAGGGCCAGCGCAAGCCACCGTCGCTCCCCATCCTGTTTGCCCGCCGCACCACCGAATGCGTCGATCGCTTGTGGGCGTGCCAAGCCACCAGCGGCACCGGCGAGATCGTACACCATTGGAACGGTACCTACTGGCAAGCGATCAGCGACGCGGAAGGTGTGGGTGTGGCATCCGATTGGATCGACCGCAACGCCGATTTCGCGGGCAGCCCCAAGCTCGCCAAGGACTGCTGGGACATGGCTTCCCTTCGGCTGCGCCAGAAAAACCCCATGCCAGCCCAAGCCAAGCGGGCCATCGTGCCGGTGGCAGACGGCTACGTGGAAATCCTTCCCGGCGGTTTCCATGTGCTCGCTCCTGATCCCGCCTTGGGCATGACCCACGCGGTCAGGGTGGCCTGTGGTGGCAGGCAGGGCCATGCATACAAGCCCCAGCCTTTGCCGGCTGACTCGCGATTCGCCAAGTTCCTCCGCCAAGCCCACGACGACCCGCGCGTCATCGACCTGCTCCAGGAGCAGTGCGGCATGACCCTGTTGCCGGGTGTCTACAGCCAGGCCGCCTGGTGGCACGGCGTCGCAGGTTCTGGCAAATCCACCCTGGCGGAAATCGTGGAAGCGATGCACCGTCAGGTGGCCCGCTGCAACCTTGAAACTTTGGGCGACCGCTTCAGCCTGGAACCCATGATTGGCGCCAGCCTGATCCTGGTGGACGAAGTGGAGTGCGAGAAGTGGGCCGAAGGTCGGTTCAAGACGATGGTCTCTGGCAATGGCATTGGCATCGACCGGAAGAACCAGAAGCAGCTGGCGAGCTACCATTCCACGGCCAAGTGGATCATCACGTCCAATTCGGCCCCCTTCATCCGCGACAAGAGCAACGGGGTGTGGCGCCGCCTCACCGTCGTGCACTGGAAGAAGGCGGTACCGGTCAACCAGCACGACCCTGATCTGGTCAAGAACATCCTGGCAGAGGAAGGCCAGCTTGTGCTGGACTGGATGCTCGAAGGCGCCCGACGCATCGTGGCCCGTGGTAGGGCGTTGTCCGACACCGACGCCGACATGCCCGAAGCCGTGCGCGCAGCGAAGCTGGCCGCCCGCCATGGCAGCGACCAGGTCATGGCTTGGGCTCAAGCCGAGCGCGTGGTGCGCATTGAGACGGATGAGTGCACGCTTTCCATGCGGCAGGTCTACGAGAACTACAAAAACTGGGGCTACCGACAAGGGCTGGCGGACATCGATCTCCTCACCGGTCGCCAGTTCTGGCGAGGCTTGAAAGAGATGGGCCTGGACGACGGCGCCCGCTCGAACCGTCGCATCAATGGCAAACAGGAAGAATGCGTGCGCCTGCGAATCAACGGAGCAGCAACCGTCGGCGAGGCCTGTGGCGATCTGCCGTTGAGATCATCGGCGACCGTGACAGCACTGCGCGTGGCGCAGGAGCGCTCTCAGTCTTTGGAGCCTTGGGAAACCGATGTGACGCCCACCCTCGAACAGCAAGGGGCTCGGCAGGAAGAGATGGAGCGTCGATTCGACCGCTTGAGCGCTCAGCAGCAGGCGGCTGAGATGGGAGCTCTCCATGCCGATGCGTTGAGGGAGGAGGCAGGGCGCACCAGAGCCAAGGCAATCCAACTCCAGCTGCAGGAACGTATCAATGAACTGGAGATTCGTGCGCTGTTCGGTGAGCCGTTGGCGGGCCGAGAAAGCAGCGAAACCCAAGGTGGCGGAAAGGTGGGAGATGGGGATGCGCGCCAACGGCGGTCGTAAAGGCGGGGCCAAATCCGTGTTCCCATCTTCCGTATCAGCTCTAGCCAATGGATTGGTCGGTGACGCTAACGGTCCAGCCCGGACTTGCCAAATCCGTATCCTGTCGCATGCTGAAACCATGACCCCTTCCGATGCCTTTGTAGACGACAGCATGGACCGCCAGGACTCCCTGGCGGCGTCCCCCCGTTTCACCGTGCAACGAACCCCCGAGGGCATCCGCGTGCAGCTCCAGGAGGGCGACGGGGGCCCCGGCACCGCTTTGACCATCGAACGGGCCTTGGCTTTGCTGGAGAACCTGTTGGAGCAGGGACGCGCCGTCACCATTCACGATTGAAGTTTCCAGCCTAACCCCCTTGGCGTTGCCGACAGGCGCCTTTCCTTGCCTTCCAGGAGAGCCTGCCCGTGTCCGATGCCACCCCCAACGAAAGCTTCCTTCAGCGCCATTCCCGCGACGTCGTCGAGCGCTTGATCCGCCAGATGGAGGAGGGCACCGGTCCCTTTCTCAAACCCTGGGACGCCCGCGTGGACCTCGGGTTGCCCATGAACCCCACGACTGGCAAGAGCTACCGGGGCGGAAACCTGCTCCACCTGTGGGCCCTTCAGAGCGCCTGGGACACCCAGGACAACCGGTGGATGACTTACAAGCAAGCCGCGGCCGTGGGCGCTCAGGTGCGCAAGGGCGAGAAGGCCAGCGTGATTGAGTATTGGGATTGGTCGCGGGTGGAGGAGGCCAAGAAGAGCGGGGACCCCGACCTCATCGCCAAGGCCCACCCCAAGGTCTTCTTCCCACGCGTGTTCAACGCGATGCAGATCGATGGGTTGCCGGCACTGGTCCTGCCAGCCGCGCGCCCAGAGCCCGACATTCACCAGGCCTGCGAAGCGGTGCTGAGAGACAGCGGAGCCGAGATCCACCACGACGGGGGCAACCAAGCGTTCTACCGTCCGATGACCGACAGCATCCACTTGCCCCAGCGCAACACCTTTCACTCGGCCAGCGGCTACTACGCCACCGCGTTGCACGAACTGGGCCACTGGACCGGCTTTCCCACCCGCCTCAACCGCGATCAGAAAGGGGCTTTTGGGAGCATCGACTACGCCAAGGAAGAACTGGTCGCGGAGGTGTCATCCATGCTGATGGGCGAACGCCTGGGCATTGGCCACGATCCCACCCAGCACGCGGCTTACGTGAAGTCGTGGATCCAAATCCTCCGGGACGATCCCCGGGAGCTCTTCCGAGCCGCGGCGGCGGCCAAGCGGGTGGTGGAGTTCCTGAAGGTGCCCGAGTTGGTTCGAGAGCCGCTCCAGAAGGTTGAGCAGCAGCGGCAGTCCGTGGCGGCCAATCTGCATGAGATCGAAAAACATGCCGCCAACGACCGGTCTCGATCGCGCTTCAAGGCAAGAGGGGCGCGCCTGAACTTGGCAGTTTGATTCGTGAACAAGCGACTGAACGCGCACCCGCCTGTCGGGAGGCAGCAGGGTGCGCGACAGTGGCTGACAAATTCTGGTTATTTATTCTTCGACAGCACGTCCATGCGCAGGAGCATCTGCTTGAGAACGTCGATGACGGAAACCTCGTCAGCATCCTTGGCCGGAGCCAGGGCAAGTGCCCAGTTGCGGACCGATGGGCTCAAGTCCTCTCCCAGTTCCACCACCAAGTCCTGAAGGTCGTCTAACGGCAGATAGGCCGTCGCAGCCAAGATATCATCGAGCTTTCCCGACAGGCCTTCTTCGTGTGCCTTCCGAAGTTCTCTCGCGGTGGCTCCGCGCTTTCTAAGCTCGGCGGCGTGCTCCACCTTGATCTCTTCAATCTTTGCTTTCGCTGATTTGCTCTTCTTGCGAACGGCGCCGCGAACAATGTCACGCACCAGCTTGGCGTCGTGCGTGTCTGTAAGGCTGGCAATGAGTGTGTCACTTTTAACGCGTGCCGGTCGGTAGACGCGGACCTTGCTGACCTCATCCCCCAGCACTCGCTGCGTCCACTTTTCCATCGTCTCCTTTGCCTTCTTTTGACCGGTTAGAGGCGACGGAACGTTCTTGAGGCGTGGTTTACCTTCGAAGTCCACCAGCAGGCCATAAGTCTTGAGGATGCGGTGGCTGTAGGTTGTGTCGGACATCCAATTTCCCCCTGTGAGTGATCCTGCAATTTTGCCAGTTCCGTAGACGGTTTGGCAGGTTGAGGGAGAGCGTTCCCACATCATCACAGGTTGAATGTCGATCAGGAACATTGCACGACAGGAGAGCTTGCCGGTTTCAGATTCCTTGCCAGACGCGGAGGGGCGAGAGAGAAAGGGGAAGAAATGGCCAGTCTGATCTACGTGCAGTAACAGAAATTCCGATCCGTGTGCTATCGAGCATGCGCGAACCCATCGTGCATCCCAACGTGTAGGCGCGGACTGCACCGCACTCCGCCGGCTGCTAGCCCTGCATGAACGGCCTCAGTGCGCTCGGGTTTGAGCGTCACGCCGCACTCTGGCTGCGCCAGCGGGGCATTGAGGTCAACGTGGCCTTTTGGTCCAAGGGCTTGAGCCACAAGTTGGTAAGAGCGGCCACCAAGGTTGCTAGCTTGGATGGCCACTTGCAGACATTGACGAAGCCTGCGCGACGTAGAGGGAAACCGCTTGTGGCAGTGGGCCAGGCAGAGCGGTTACTTCTTGGATGCCATGCGCTGGTAGAGCTTGTAGACGCCGAACATCGCCGCACCACCCGCAATTGGTGCAGCCGCGACCACCCCCAGTCCAGCAAGCATGCCACCGCCCACAACGCTCCCGACGGTTGCCAAGCCGGAGGTCACGGCGGCTGCACCGGCGGTCCCGGCCGCTGCACCACTGGTTACGCCGAGGATCGCAGAAGTTGCGCCAGCGACGGCTCCGCCGCCGGTCGAAATCGCGGCACCTGCGGCCGATGAACTCTTCTTCCTTGCCATACATTTCCCTGTTGGTTTTGAGTTGTGGGCAGAATCATCGCCTGAGCATCAATCTCTGTCCATATGCTTCATTTTGTCGCTTTTCCGTCAATTTAATGACGCGGACTGCAGTCTGTGTAACCGCGCTCCGAAGCCCCCCCTTGCGCATTCCCAGAATCGATCTATGCATAGGTGAACCTACTCACGAAATGGAGGTGCACCTTGAAACCCATCGTTCTGGCCCTTGCATTGGCGTTGTCTGCTCCGGCCGCCTTTGCCGCCGATTCCACCTCCGCTCGCCGCTATGGTTCGTCCGAAGCCCTATCCGTCCAGGACGCCCGACTGGGCGAGGTCCTGATGGTTCGCACGGTTCAACTGACGTCCGACCAGCGTCTGAACGCCGGCTCCGCCATCGGGTCGGCCGTTGGTTATGGGGCTGCTAACCAGGTCAAGAACCGGGAATACCGCAATGCAGCCCGGGTGACCGGTGGCGTCATCGGTGCGGCTGCCGGAACCGCGGTTCAAAAGGGCCTCAGCGGCCGGCGTGCGGTGGAGATCTACGTGCGCGATCTGTCCGATCGCCGCCAGCGCGTCCTCGCGGTGGTCCAAGACGCCGATGTGGATGTGCGCGAAGGTGATCGGGTCTTCTTGGCGGGGAAGGGTAAGAAGACCCGGGTGGTGCCGCTTGATGCTTCGCCGGTGCGCATTGGCGATTATTCGTGCGGAAGCCCTTGTGCCATTGGCATCAATGCCCGGTCGGACAACAACAGCGCTCGCGTGCGCGTGGGGCCGTAAGGATGCACAAAAGCGAACACGTTGGTGGAGGCGTGTATTGCGAAGGCACGGCTTGCGGGCTTCTGGTTGAGCTCATGAAGCGGCCATCCGTTGCCCACCGCCGCTCCGAAGTCGCCCGGATGGTCCGAGAGGGACACGGCCGCGCCGCCATCGCCCAAGCCCTGGGCGTTCCATCGCCCGTGGTGAGCGCCGATCTGGCCCACCTGGGGTTGCGTCAAAAGCCCCGGCGCCCACTGGCTGACCAACACGCTCTGGTGGTGCGCCTCCTGGAGCAGGGGAGCAACGGCCCTGCAATTGCCAAGCGCCTGGGCGTGACCCGGCAGGCGGTTCACGCTTACCTGCAGGCTCATGGCCTGCTCCCAACCCAGAGGAGGATGCCATGACCCTTTTTCTGGTGGTCGTGCTGTCTGAGCTCGTCCTCTCTGCGGTCACTTTCGGGATCGCGTGGCTGTGCGCCTCCAAAGCCCGCAGCGCACGCAGGGGCTGGGAGGCGTTCCAAGCCGGCCAAGAGGACGCCCCATCCGTGGTTGCGTTGATGTGGCATTTGGCCCTGTTCTACGCGTGCTTGGCACTGCTGGCTTACCAGCTACAGCACGTGGTGAGCCAAGTCTGGTTGGATCCTTCCAACCTATACCTGTCATCCACGCTGGCTCTTGTCGTTTATTCGATCGCATGCGGGCTGCTTCACGGCAGCGGGCTGGCGCGGAGGCGGGCATGAGAACGAGTCACGGTCGGTTGCGCCCAGACCCCGTCGACGCCCGCCCACGCCACGATGGGCTGTTCCAAGGCGAAGACACAGGCGAAGAGATTCACGAAGAGCGTGACCCGTTGCTTCAAGCGCTTTACACCGAATCGCTCCATGCCCGCGGGGACGTGGACGCCATTGATCGCATGCTCGATGCCCACCGGGAGGCGCTTGGGGAGCCTGAGCAAGTCGCCTATGCCCGTCAACAAGACAAACGCCATGATCGGGCGTTGCCCTTGCCGAGCGGTGGCTTGCAGTTGAAGCCGTCCATGGAGCGCTACTTGGAGGAGCATCGATCATGGAACCCGCCGACCGCCAAAGAGGCCGCCATCGCACGTTCCAGATGTCCTACGATGGTGCTCGAAGGGAAGGCATGGCGTGCTGCAGACGACGTTGCCGAGGTTACGGTGGAGGCTCCCAAGGACGACCCGTGGCAGCGGATGCGTTGAGTTCGTGTCTCAGCTGGAGAGACAGTTGGGCACCATCATTGCTGCTAGGAACACGGTGTTCCCTTCGGCTATCCTGCCCAGGGTATCCATCACTGGTATTGCTAACAACAGGGGGCGTTATGGCAAGCGTGACAGTAAGGACGCGGGATGAGCTGGAAGCGGCCAAGAATGCAAAGGCGCAGCAGATTGTGGTTGTGGGCAAGTTGGCAGACGACCTGAAGAAGACGCGCAAGTTCGCCAAGCTTGGTGCCGTCGGTGTTGCAGCAATCGTTGCTGCAGTTGGGCTCGCTCCAGTAACGGCTGGGCTCAGCACGCTCAGCCTGGGGGCGGTTGCGACAGTCACTGGAGTCGAGATCATCGGCATCATCACCGCCGCAAGCCTTGGTCTCTCTTTGATCCTCGCAATCTACAAAGGCTACGATGTGGAATACGAGGCTGGCGGAAAGGTCATTTTCAAGCGCAAGGAAGGAAAGTGATGCCCGGCTTCGTTCCAGGGGCGCCTTACCTTTTTGTTTGCGAGAAGTGCAGTCATCACTTTCAGCGGAAGATCAACTTGGGGCTCTTCTGTCCGGCATGCAAGTCGCTGTCCGTGAAGCCTCGTTTGGTCTGTAAGTAGTGCTCGTTGGCCGCCATAAAGTTGGCGGCCACTTCCAATGACCGGTCGAATCGGGTTTAACATCGCGGTCTCAGGTGCCCCGTAACCCTTTTGCTTCAAAGCGCTCCAGTATCGCCGTCACGGCTTCTGCGGCACGGTCCGGTGACGCATCTATGCGTTCCAAGCCCGTCATGGCGACGGGCAACGGCGCATTCGGATCGGTCGTGGCCACCACGGCCAGGACTCTTCCTCGGATGGTGTCTTCCACCGTGGTCCATTCGTCGGCGAGACGCTGGGGTTTATCGGTGAGAAGGACCACCATGACGGGGCCGGGTGTCAGCAGGCGGTTGGAGCGTCCCCGAAGTGCTGCGCTTTTGTGGACATGGATGGCCCGGCGGTGCCCATCTTCGGTCAGTTGGACCAGGACGCTGTGGCAGCTCGGCGCGCCCATCTCGTTGCAAACGATGTGGATGCGACCCTTGGCCCATTCCTGAAAGCCCACTGAGGAGGGCGCCAACTCATCGCTGGTAAAACAAGCCTCCACGAACCGTCGGCCTGCGAGGCTCAGTCCTTTCTCTTCGATCAGGCCCCAGCGTTCAAAGGTCTGGCGATTGATGCTGCTTTTCGACTGCAGTCCAAGGAATTCTTTTGGGTCCAGGTTACCCCCGCCGGTGCCAGGAAACACGTGGTGACGCTCGGTGATTAAAGCGCGTCGCAGAAGATCGACCTGGCCAAACGACAGGTCGCTCAGCGCCTTAATGAAGTGGCGCTTGAGATGGCCTGCGGTTTTGCCGGTAGCGATTGAACAGGCAAGGCGGCCATAGATGGTGGCCTTCTCGGCCTCGATGTCCATCTCCAATGCCCGCAGCATGGCCAGAAAATCTTCCGAGGTCATGGCCTCCGCGTTCTCGGGGAACACCTGACCCTCAAGCGCGGCACGGGTGAACTCCCGGTAGCGCTCCTCAGTGCGCTTGGCAAGCCAGCCGGCGATGAATTTTGGGCCCTTCGAAAGAAGGGCGAACGGACCGGAGATTTCCTCCAGTGGGGCAAGGTCAGGGTAGTCCATCGGGGTCTCGTGACGGTTTGCGGGGCCAGATACCTCATCCTCAAGCCTTCAAGCCCGTTCTTCAATCCTTCGATTGAATTCCCCATCCGGGCGGTGGCCTCTTTCACTGGGAATCCTGGCTCCGCTGACGCAGCCGCAAGGACAGGCCTCCTCCACGCTGTTCCGGCCCTTCGATGCGCTCCTGGCGTTGCTCACTCCCGGGTGCGGATTCGTCCAACGCTTCGCCCGCCGGTCCCCACGAGGCGCATCCCGCGCCGGTGGAGAAAGCAAATGAAGCGAGCCAACGACATTCGGGCCCAATACCAGCTGGCCATGGACGAAGAGGGCATCCTCCTGGCCGCTTCGCACATTCTGGAGCGCCGCCTGCAACGCCAAGGGGCCATCACCGACCCCAACAGCGCCAGCGACTACCTCACTGCCCGCTGTGCGCACCTGGATCACGAAGTGTTTGGCACGGTGTTCCTGGACACCCGCCACCGCATCCTGGCCACCGAGCACCTCTTTCAAGGCACCATCGACGGGTGCGAAGTCCATCCCCGCATCGTCGCCAAGAAGGCACTGGACCACAACGCCGCCGCGGTCATTTTCTTTCACAACCACCCCAGCGGAAACCCCGAGCCCAGCGCGGCCGACCTCGCCATCACCGACCGCCTCAAGCAGGCCCTTGCACTTCTCAACATCCGAGTGCTGGATCACCTGGTGATCGCGGGCACCTCGCACGTGTCGATGGCTTCACGGGGGTGGGTGTGACCACCCCCTTTAAAGCAAAGACCTGCGGCGGAAGCCGCCGGCGGCCGCTGCGCGCCGGCATCTGAAAAAGCATCCGCATGGATGGAAAGCACCAACGCCTTCTGCGCGATAAGTGATGTTAGGAAAAACTGCGGCCTTAGCGCCGCATTTTTTGCTTTTTAGTCAAGATTTTGTCCACTAAGGCCGTGGACAAATTTCCAGGGCGATCTACCTTGAATTAAGGGGTAGGCAATGCCGCCGACCAAGCCAAGAGGTGTCACATGAGCGCAACCGTCACAACCAACGAAACCAAGATGATCGCGTTGGGATTGAATCCCGGCTTGATTGAAAATTATGCAGCGGTCTCCTTGGAGCCCGTCAGCTTGGAAGAGGACGACAGCCTGGGCTGGGCGACCACTTGGACCGCGGTTCATGCCGTCGAGCTCCACAACGGCGGGAAGGTCAACACTTACGGACGATCCTTCCACGTCCCCCAAGCCAAGCCCGGTTACAAACACCTGCTCAAGTGCTGGCGAGAAGAGCAGGGGCGGCGCGCAGAACTGGCTAATGATGGGTGACGTGACTCCTCCGATGAACGGTTATTGGGGAGACGGAGAGCTCGGAAAGAGTGAGAGGGCATCCGTGCTTCACGGCATCCATTTCGTCAGTCCCTCGGTGGGTGGCCCGCTCTTCAATACGGTGTGGCTTCCCACGCTTGCCGACTTGCGGGCGCTGCTCACTGACGCCGACCTTTGCAAAGCAGCCGAAACCGAGGTGAGGGCGTTCATTGACACGTTCGTGGACCCGTTGCCCCCTGAGCTCGACGAGGTCATTCACCAGCCATCGATAAAACAGATTTCCAGCTTTGGACCGGCCAGCCTTTCGTAGACATCCGGTTGCCATAATTGATGGCAATGACCGAGGTGTTTATGGGCAACAGCAAGCAGTACACGGATGAGTTCCGGGCAGAGGCGGTGAAGCAGGTGATCGAG
>NZ_JBAWUK010000061.1:0-25091 GCF_037079935.1 Stenotrophomonas maltophilia group sp. Smal12
GTTTATGTCATTTGGGGGAGTGGGGGGCGGGCCCCCGCCGCGCCCCCCCCCGACCGCCCCCACCGATAAACCGCATTCCGCGTCCACCCAAGAGGGGCTGCGCCGTTCGCGGGAACTTACTTGGCCGGCGACATCCACATGTCGATGATCGCGCTGAACACCTCGGTGCCCGCGCGGTCGCGCACGCTGACCGTCACCGGCAGCGCATAGCCCTCGGCCGCAACGACAATCGGTTGTGCCGGCAACGCCACCGCCTGCAGCGTGCCACGCGCCTTGGCCAGGTACTGCACCTGCATCCCCTTCGGGATCCAGCGCATGCCCTTCGGCAGCGATGCATCGACCATCAGCCCGGCGGTCAGTTCGGCCAGGTTGCACATCGCGATCGCGTGCACCGTGCCGATGTGGTTGCGTACTCTGCGGCGGTCGGCCAGCGTGCCTTCGCAGCGGCCGTGTTCCAGGCGGGTGATGCGTGGCGCGATGCTGGCGAAGTAGGGGGCCTTGAGGCACACCGCGCGCGAGAACAGCCAGGCGCCGGCGGGCCAGCGCTGCAGGCGTTGGTAAAGCGAGAGCAGGGGCGTGGACATGAGGGGTATTCCGTTCGGCGGATAACGCGACGGCGGGCCGAGGCCCGCCGTCGAAGGCAACGCGTGTCGCGGGCGATCAGGCCGCCTGCGAATGCGGATCCTTGCGCTGGCGGTCGTAGTAGCTGGCCGCGCGCAGTTCATGGGTGTCGAAGTCGTCCACGGTGATGGTGTCCAGGGTCAGCGTGCGCAGCTCTTCCAGCAGGCTGCGCTCGTCCTGGGTGATCACGCCCTCGGCCACGGCTTCGTCCAGCTGCGCCTTGAAGTCCAGCGCCTCGATGCCCTTGCTCTTCAGCGCCTTGAGGAACTTGCGCTCCACCGGCTCGGCCATGATCGCCTTGCTCAGGTAACTGTTGATGCGGCCGCCCGGGTTGTTCTCGCACGGGGTCAGGAACACGCCATTGGCGAGACGGTCGCGGGCTTCATTCGGCGCCATCAGCAGGGCGGCGACGCGGCGGCTCAAGCGATCACCCGGAGCCTCGGCACGACGGCCCAACGGGAAGATGAGCGCCCACATCAGCCAGCCGATCGGACGGATCGGGAAGTTGCGCAGCGCGGCCGACAGCGACTCTTCGATCTTGTGCACGCTGTCATGGAAGGCCCAGGCCAGCAGCGGCTGGTCGGCCTGCGGTGCACCTTCGTCGTGGTAGCGCTTGAGCATGGCGCTGGTCATGTAGACATGGCTCAGCACGTCGCCCAGGCGGCCGGACAGCGATTCCTTGAACTTCAGCTTGCCGCCCAGGGTCATCATCGAGATGTCGGCCATCAGCGCCAGGTTGGCCGAGTAACGGTCCAGCTTGCGGAAGTAGCGGCGGGTGTAGGCGTCGCCGGGGGCGGCGCCGAAGCGCGCGCCGGTCAGGCCGAACCAGAACGAACGCACGGCATTGGAGATGCCGAAGCGGATGTGGCCGAACAGGCTGCGGTCGAACTCCTGCAGGCCGGCACGGGTATCCGGATCCTGCGCGGCCTTCATTTCCTTGAGCACCCACGGGTGGCAGAGGATCGCACCCTGGCCGAAGATCAGCAGGCTGCGGGTCATGATGTTGGCGCCTTCCACGGTGATCGCGATCGGCGCGGCCTGCCAGCTGCGGCCGGCGAAGTTGCGCGGCCCCAGGATGATGCCCTTGCCGCCGATCACGTCCATCATGTCCGAGATCACTTCGCGGCTCATGGTGGTGCAGTGGTACTTGGCGATCGCCGACGGCACCGACGGCACGTCACCACGATCGACCGCGGCGGCAGTGGCCTGCGACAGCGCGCTGATCTTGTAGGCCTTGCCGCCGATGCGGGCCAGCGCTTCTTCCACGCCCTCGAAGCGGCCGACCGACAGGCCGAACTGCTTGCGGATGCGTGCATAGGCGCCGGTCACCGCGGCGCCAGCCTTGGCACCGCCGCTGGCGGTGGACGGCAGGGTGATCGAGCGGCCCACGGCCAGGCACTCGTTGAGCATGTTCCAGCCCTTGCCGGCCATGGCTGCGCCACCGATCAGCTGGGTCAGCGGAATGAACACGTCCTTGCCGCGGATCGGACCGTTCTGGAACGTCGAGTTCAGCGGGAAGTGGCGACGGCCGATTTCGACGCCGGCGGTGTCACGCGGCAGCAGGCCCAGGGTGATGCCGATGTCGCGGGTATCGCCGATCAGGCCATCCGGGTCGTACATGCGGAAGGCCAGGCCGATCAGCGAAGCGACCGGGGCCAGGGTGATGTAGCGCTTGTCGAAGGTCAGCTTGACGCCGAGCACCTGCTCGCCGTTCCACTCGCCCTTGCAGACGATGCCGTAGTCCGGGATCGAAGTGGCGTCGGAGCCGGCGAACGGACCGGTCAGGCCGAAGCAGGGCACTTCGCGGCCATCGGCCAGGCGCGGCAGGTACTGGTCCTTCTGTTCCTGGGTGCCGTAATGCACCAGCAGTTCACCCGGGCCCAGCGAGTTGGGCACGCCGACGGTGGAGCTGACCACCGAGGACACCGAGGCCAGCTTCTGGATCACCTTGTGGTGGGCCAGCGCGGAGAAGCCCAGGCCGCCGTACTCCTTCGGGATGATCATGCCGAAGAACTTGTTCTTCTTGATGAAGGCCCACAGCTCCGGCGGCAGGTCGGCGTGGACGTGGGTGATTTCCCAGTCGTTGACCATCGTGCACAGCTCTTCCACCGGGCCATCGAGGAAGGCCTGTTCTTCAGCGGTCAGCTGCGGCTTGGGGTAGTTGAGCAGGATGTTCCAGTCCGGATCACCGGTGAACAGTTCGCCCTCGAAACCGACCGAACCGGTTTCCAGCGCGATGCGCTCGGTCTGCGACAGCGGCGGCAGCACCTTGCGGAACACCTTCATCATCGGGCTGGTCAGCAGCGGCTTGCGGATGAACGGCAGCAGCAGCGGCACGGCGATCACCGCCAGCACCGCCGCAGCGACGATGGTGGCGGTCTGGTTGACGTAGGGAATGAACCAGCAGGCGGCCAGCAGGGCCACGCTGATCAGCGTCCAGGTAACCAGCCGCATGCGGTGGTAGGCGACGAAGGCGCCTGCCAGCAGCAAGGCGAGGAAGGGAAGAACGATGCTCATGAGCGTGCTCCGGTGACGTGCTCGTTTGTGGCGGACGAAGCCGCAGCGTCCGCTGCGGGCAACACGTCCAGATAGTCCAACACAGTAGCGGTAAAGGCGTCGTTGTCATCGCCGGCGACCATGTGGGTCGCTTGCGGCAGCTGTACATGGCGCGCATGCGGCGCCAGCGTCAGGAATTCGGCCACGGTCTGCGGCGTGACCAGGTCGCTGCGGCCCCCGCTGACCAGCAGCAGCGGGCACTTCACCTGGCGTGCGGCCTCGGCCAGTGCGTCCTGGTGCTGTTCGCTGTCGCGGGCCAGCTCGGCCACCAGGCGCGGGTCCCAATGCCAGCGCCAGCGCCCGTGGCCGTCCTCGCGCAGCAGCGCACGCAGCGACTGCTCGGATTTGCGCGGCCGGTGCGGCATGTAGGCCGAGATCACGTCGGCGGCCTGGGTCAGCGAGGCGAAGCCGTCGGGATGGGCGGTCATGAAGGCGAGAATGCGCTCGACACCGGCGGTATCCCAGCGCGGGGTGATGTCGACCAGCACCATGGCCGAGAACAGGCCCGGCCAGCGCGATTCGGCAAGCAGGCCGAACAGGCCACCCATCGAAGCGGCAACCAGCACCGGCGGGCGCGGCTGTTCGCCGGCCAACACGATCAGGTCGTCGGCGAACTGTTCGCCGTGATAGGGCAGATCGGCGCCATTCCAGTCGGAATCGCCATGGCCGCGGGCGTCGTAGGCCAGCGTCTGCAGGCCGGCCGCGTTCAGTGCGCGGGCAGTGGCATTCCAGGCGTGGCGGGTCTGGCCGAAGCCATGGGCAAACAGGACCCGGCCACGCCGGCCATGGTCGCTGACGGTCGCCGCCAGGCGGGCGCCATGGGCGGCGTCCAGGCGCAGGTCATGGAACGCAGCTGGAGTTGGGGACATAACCATACTTGCTAGTATGGAGAGCTTCGAGAGGAAGTCAATACTGCACGGTATGGTGCGTTGCAGAACGCGCGTGGAGGGACCCTTCCGACGGGCCTGCGACGGTTTCGACCGCAACCGCGTACTGCAACGAACCCCGGCGTATGGTTAAATCAGTCCATGAATCAACCTGACGCTTCCGCCGGCGAACCGCGCGCCGGCCGCAACAGCCGCCTGAGTGCCGAAGACTGGGCCCAGGCGGCCCTCGATCTGATTGCTGAACAAGGTGTCGGCGCCGTCGCGGTAGAGCCGCTGGCACGGCGGCTCGGCGTTACCAAGGGCAGTTTCTACTGGCATTTCCCTTCGCGCGATGCATTGCTGCAGGCGGCGCTGGAACGCTGGGAACTGTTCGAACAGGAACAGGTGTTCGGCAGCCTGGAAGACGTACCGGATCCGCGCGTGCGCCTGCGCCAGCTGTTCCAGATGGTGGCGCATGAAGTGCAGCCGCACATCATCTACAGCGAGCTGCTGAAGGCGCTGGATCATCCGATGGTGCGGCCGGTGATCGACCGGGTCTCGCAGCGTCGCCTCGACTATCTGGTCGCCTCGTTCCGCCAGGCCGGCCTCAGCTCGACCGATGCGCGTCATCGCGCACGCCTTGCGTACGCCGCTTATGTCGGCTTCCTGCAGTTGTCGCTGCAGCTGCAGCAGCCCAAGCAGGCGCGCGAGGATTTCGAAGCGTACGTCGAGCATCTGATCGAGACGCTGATTCCGAACGGATGAGCGCCCGGAAATGATCTCGAAGGAAGGCCGCAGCGATGCTGCGGCCTTTTTTGTTGTGCGCTGGCCAGCGCCCGTCCATGGCGCACAAAGAACAACGGCCCCTTTCGGGGCCGTTGCTGCATCAGCTGATCAGGTTCCCGATCAGAACTTCTGCTTGTACTGCATGTACATGAAGCGACCGATGTCGTAGCCACCGTAGTAGGAGTACTGCGAGTTCGGCGCCGAGTACATCTGCGGGCCGTAATGGTCGAACACGTTACGCGCGCCCACGGCGATGGTTGCATTCCACGGTGCGTTCCAGGAGACCTGGACGTCGTGGAAGGTGGTGGCGCCACGGCGGTTCATCGGCTGGTCGCGTGCCGGATCCGGCGAACCGAAGTCCGGCAGGCTGCACTCGGTCGAGAAGTAGCACTGTTCCTTCACGCTGGAGAAGTAGCGCGTACCCCAGGTGATGCCCCAATCGCCGTATTCCCAGCCAAGCACCAGGTTCGAACGCAGGCGGAAGTTGCTGCTGAAGCCGTTGAGGATCGACACCGGCACCTGTTGCGCGTTGGTGGTCTTCAGCACGTTCTTGCTGACGTAGGTGTTCTGCAGGTTGGCGTTGAAGCTGCCCCAGCTGCTGGTTTCGAAGCGATAGGCCACATCGAAGTCGAAGCCTTCGGTTTCCTGGTAACCGGCATTACGTGGTGCGTAGGTCAGGTTGGTCACGATGCCGCGGGTTGCGTCGCGGGTGAACGAGTTGCAGCGGTCGGCGATGCCGAGTACGTAGCAGTCGTTGAGCTGGGTGGTCGGATCGTCGGTGACGATGGTGTTGGTGATCTTGATGTTCCACCAGTCCAGGCTCATGTTCAGGCCCTGGGCGAAGGTCGGGCTCCACACCAGGCCGACGGTCTTGGACTTGGACTTTTCCGGAGTCAGGTTCGGGTTGGAGACGGCGTTGAACGGCACCGGGCTCTGCTCATCCTGACCTTCCGCCGGGACGTAACCCTGCTTCAGCTGGCGGAAATTCGGGGCCAGCGCGCCCAGGGCGGCGGCGCAACGCTGGGCGGTGGCCGGATCGCTGGCAGCCAGGCCGAAATCGGTATCGCACGGATCGGTGAAGTAGGCGAAGGTCTGCGAGCTGCCACCGTACAGATTGTCGATGGTCGGTGCGCGGAAGCCCTCGGCATAGGTGGCACGCACCAGCAGCTGGTCGATCGGCTTCCACTTCAGGCCGAACTTGTTGTTGGTGGTGTTGCCGAAGGTGTTGTACTTCGAGTAGCGCGATGCGGCGTTGAAGCTCAGTTCCTTGGCACCCGGCAGGTCGGCCAGGATCGGAACGTTCAGCTCCAGATACACTTCGTTGACGTTGTAGCCACCACCGGTCGGGCCGGCCGCCAGATCGGTCGAGTAGCCCGACTGTGACAGCGCATCCGGAACGTAGGTGCCCTTGTCTTCGCGGTACTCGTAACCCAGCGCGAAGCCCAGGTCGCCGGCTGGCAGGGTGAACAGGCTGCCGGCGATGTTCGCGTAGTAGGTCTTGGTGGTGACTTCACCGGTGTTCTTGGTGGTCGGGAACAGGAACTGCTGCAGGGCAGGGTTGCCGGTCAGGCCGCCGTCGCCGGTACGGCCGTACGGAATGGCCGGATTCCACGGAATGCAGCCGCCGGGGCCCGGGCCATAGATCGGGTTGGTGCCCGCGGCCAGGCCGGCGGCCGTGCCGCACTCGACGCGGCCGGTGGCCGGATTGAGGAACGACGCTCCGGTGGCCTGGGTGACCGCCAGCATGTTGTAGTTGCCGGTCTGGGTCTGCAGGTTCTCCGAGTTCTGGTAGATGTAGCCGGCTTCCCAGTCGAAGTACTTGTCATTGAACTGGAAGCTGCCCTGCAGGGCGCCAGTGAAGCGGAAGGTGGTCAGCTTGTTGGTCGACAGGCGCGGCACTTCCCAGCCACGACGGATGAAGCCCATGTCGGTGCCGAACGGGTTGTAGTAGCTGTCCTGCGAGAGCACGGTACCCAGCTGACGCTCATAGTCGGCCGACTGCAGCGGATAACCGGCGACCTGGGCCTGCGACTCGCGACGGGTGTACAGCAGGTCGGAGACGAAGCGGATGTTGTCGGTCAGGTCGTACTGTACGTTGGCGAACACCGAACGACGCTTGGTCGGCGTCAGCAGGTGCATCTGCTCGTTGGAGTTGCTGACGTCACCGGTGATCGGGGTGAGGTCGGTCTCGTGATAGGCGTTCGGATCGAACGGATTTCCACCACGGTTCAGCGTCAGCAACGGTGCATTCGGATCATTGACGTCATAGACCGCGCCCCACTGGCTGACCGGGGTCCAGCCGCGGTCCGGGTGGCGATCCGTGCGCTGCGACTTGCTGAACCAGCGATTCTTGGCCCAGACGGCCTTTTCTTCGGCGTATTCCGCACCGATGGTGACCGAACCACGATCACCGGTGAAGCCGGCCACGAAGTCGAAGCTGCTCTTCTGGCCGTCGCCTTCGCCGTACTGGCCGACGTAGGCGTTGGCTTCCAGGCCCTGGAAGTTCTTGCGGGTGATGATGTTGATCACGCCGGCGATCGCGTCGGAGCCGTAGATCGACGAGGCGCCGTCCTTCAGCACGTCGATGCGCTCGACGATGGCCGACGGAATCTGCGACACGTCCTGCAGGCCGCTGACGCTGGCGCCGAGGCGCTTGCCGTCGACCAGCACCAGGGTGCGCTCGGCACCGAGGTTGCGCAGGTCGATGTAGAAGCCACCGACGGCTTCGCCGGAGGACAGCGGCTCGGAACGGCTGATGGCCGGGCTGCCGGCGGCAGAGATGTTCTGCAGGACGTCGGCAACCGTCTTGAAGCCGCTCTTCTCGATCGAAGCGCGGCTGATGCTCAGGACGGGCTGGGCGGTTTCGGTATCGACCTGACGGATGCGCGAACCGGTGACCTCGATACGGTCGAGGTTGGTGGCTTCCTGGGCGTGGGCCGTCGCGGTGGTGGCACCGGCGACAAGCGCGATCACAACTGCGTCACGCAGCTGGCTGGACTTGAGTTTCATTGGCTCTCTCTCTCCAAGAAATCTTGGCTGGGGTTAATGCCCGGCGGGGGAGCGAAAAAAGCGCTCCCAAATCGCGAGGCTGACCCGATAGTAACGGGCGTTCGCCAAGAATTAAAGCTGTGTTAATGAAGTCTGTGATTTTGGTAAAAAGCGCTTTTCCCAGCCCAATCAACGGGTTGCCGGTATGGTCATGCTGATCTGCCTCGTTTGTTAACACAGAATGATGAAAAAAGTTTCGACTGATATGTATCCCATTATGTCGATACGCTCTACGGTCGATACCGCTCATGCGAGTGCGAGGCAGGCACGCAGATGCAAAAAGGCGCCTTTCGGCGCCTTCGGGAATATCGTTGCTGAACCTGATTGAGGGGATCAGAGATCCTGTTCGTAACGCACGTACGGCACGGTGCCGTCGTCGTTGCTTTCGTTGCGCGGGGAGAATGGATTCTTGCCGCGGCTGATCACGTTCTCGGCGCCGACGGTCAGCTGGCCAGACCACGGGGTACGCCAGGTCAGGCCGATGCCCAGGCCTTCGAACTTGCCGGGCTTCCCCGGCACGTCGACCACGCGGCCGATGATGCTGCCGGTGAAGTTGCCGTAACCGGCACCGATGCTCAGGCTCTTGCTGTCCCAGCGATCGACGATGGCCGGCGAAGCGTCGGCCAGCGGTACCAGGCGTGCCTTGGCGTAGGTACCGGCGATGGAGACGAAGCCTTCGCGGCCAATGTTCTTCTGCGCGAACACGGTCAGATCGTTCTGCTCGGCGCGAAGCGAGGGCGTCTTGTTCGGGCCCGACAACCAGGCGGGCAGGGTTTCACGGCCGGTGCCGGCGGTGATGCCCAAGCGGCTGTTGCCCCGGTTCAACGCGGCGGTACCACTGAAACGACGGCTGTTCAGATCATCCTCGTCGCCCAGGCTGGCCAGCATGCAATGGCTGGCCAGGCCGCTGATGCTGGTGCCGCTGCTGCTGTTGCAGAGCAGGCCCAGCGAATCGCCGGAGGACAGGCCAAAGGCCGCGTCCAGCGAATTGCGGCCGAAATGCCAGCGGGCGCCGGCTGCCTGTTCGCCGGTCGGCTCCAGGTACAGCAGCGCCTCGACCTTGCCGCTGCCCTTGTTCCATACCGGCAACACGGTGCGGGTGTCCTTGCTCTGCGCATGCACGCCCGTGATCGCGCCAAGGGCGATCAGCAGGGCCAGCGGTAGACGCAGGAAGGTACGCATCGGACCAGTTCAGACAGGGACGGACAACGGAAGTTCCCGCGGGGACGGGAACTCGATCCTAGGGTGTTTATGAATTCTTAACAAGCCTTGATCCTCCCCAGGTACAAGACTGCCGTTTACTGAAGTCGTTCAGGCGCCGCCACAGCCCCCTGGGCGCCGTGGAACAGTATGCCGAACTCCGTCAATGGAAAGTGATACTCACGTCCGCAGAATTCGCAACGCACCTCGACGGCGCCGGTGGCCTCGGCGGCCGCGCGGGCTTCGTCCTCGCCCAATGACTGCAGCATGCCAGCCACCCGCTCGCGCGAGCAGGAGCAGGCGAAGGACAGCGGCTTGTCGCCTAGCAGTTCCGGCCGCTCCTCGTGGAACAGGCGGTGCAGCAGCTGCTCGGCCGGGGTCGCCAGCAGTTCGGCCTTGCCCAGGGTTTCGAACAGGGCGCTGGCGCGGGCCCAGCCATCTTCGTCGCCTTCGTCGCCCGGCAGCTTCTGCAGCAGCAGACCGGCGGCACCGTTGCGGTCGGCCGCCAGCAGCAGGCGGGTCGGCAGCTGCTCCGACTGGCGGAAGTAGTCCTCGAAGGCCTCGTCCAGTTCCGGCGCAGTCAGCGCGACCAGGCTCTGGTATCGCTGCGGCTCGCGCGGGTCCAGGCCGGGGTTCTCGATGGTGATGGCGAGGATTGCGTCATCACCGAGGCGGGACAGGTCACGCGGTGCGTCGCCACCCTCGCTGAGCTGGGCGATACCGCGCAGGGTGCCGACGGCGGTGCATTCGGCGAACAGGGTGCGCAGCGCGGTGCTGCTGCGCAGCTGCACCGACAGGCGCCCGTCGATCTTGGTGTGGCCGGTGAACAGCGCCGAGGCGACGCAGGCCTCGCCAAGCAGTTCGGCAGCGGCGTCCGGGTAGGCGGCATGGGACAGGATTTCCTGCCAGGTGGCCTGCAGGTGCACATGCACGCCACGCACGCCGGCGTCGGGGAGCAGGAAACGGATCAGGGAATCGGGGTTGGCGGTCATCGGCTCACATCGCGCGTAAACGGGGGCGGTTGCCGGATAATGCGCCGACAACCAGACAGAAGAAGGATGCACCAGTAGTGGGGGCAGCGGGAGAGCAGCACAAGGTAGAGGCCGTGGTCGCCGCGCCGCGCCGGCGACGCTGGCGCTGGAAGCGGCTGCTGTGGCTGCCGGTGCTGCTGGCCGCCTTCAGCTGTCTGCAGGTGCTGGTGCTGCGGTTCATCGACCCGCCGGTGTCCATGGTGATGCTGTGGCGCTATGGCGAGGCGCTGGGCGAGGCCGACTGGTCCTATCGGCTGCATTACCAGTGGCGCGACCTCGGCCAGATGGCACCAAGCCTGCCGATCTCGCTGGTGGCGGCCGAGGACCAGCGCTTCCCCGACCACAACGGCTTCGACCTGCAGGCCATCGAAAAGGCGCGCGACCACAACGCCAGGGGCGGGCGCCTGCGCGGCGCCAGCACGATCAGCCAGCAGGTGGCCAAGAACCTGTTCCTGTGGCAGGGCCGCAGCTGGATCCGCAAGGGCCTGGAAGTCTGGTACACGGTGCTGATCGAGGCGCTGTGGCCAAAGGAGCGGATCCTGGAGATGTACGCCAACATTGCCGAATTCGGTGATGGCGTGTATGGCGCGCAAGCGGCAGCGCAGAAATTCTGGGGCAAGGACGCGGCCCGGCTGAGTCCGGCCGAGAGCGCGCGCCTGGCCGCGGTGTTGCCGGCACCGCGTCGCTACAACGCGGCAAAACCTGGGCCGTATGTGCAGCGGCGGGCCGCGTGGATCCAACGCCAGGCGCGCCAGCTGGGTGGTGCGTCCTATCTGTCGGAGGACTGAGCCCGGCGCTGCAATTGGCAGGCGACGGGCCGGCCGCGTGCCGGCAACGTATAATCCGGGCATGACCCGCGAACGGCTTACCTTCGTCATCGCCGCCTACAACGAGGCCCTGGCACTGCCGCTGCTGCATCCACGGCTGTGCGCGGTGCTCGACGGCATGCCCGACATCGACGGTCACATCCTCTATGTGGACGACGGCAGCCATGACGGTACCTGGGACGTGATCGCCGGGCTGGCCCAGGCCGATGCACGCGTATCGGCGCTGAAGCTGTCGCGCAACTTCGGCAAGGAAGCGGCGCTGACCGCCGGCCTGGATCTGGTGCACGAGGGTGCGGCGATGATCCTCGATGCCGATGGCCAGGACCCGCCGGAGCTGGTGCCGCAGTTCGTTGCGCGCTGGCGCGAAGGGCATGACAACGTCTACGGCACGCGCATGGCCCGCGATGGCGAGGCCTGGATCAAGCGCGCCACGGCAGCGATGTTCTATCGGGTGATGGGCCGCCTGTCGCGGACACCGATTCCGGCCGATACCGGGGACTTCCGCCTGCTGTCACCGCGCGCGCTGAACGCCCTGCGCGGGATGCGCGAGCGCCACCGCTTCATGAAGGGACTTTTCAGCTGGGTGGGATTCAAGCGGATCGCCGTGACCTACCACCGCCACGCGCGTGTGGCCGGCACCAGCAAGTTCAGCCTGTGGCGGCTGTGGAATTTCGCCCTCGAAGGCATCACCGGGTTCTCGACCGTGCCGTTGCGGGCGGCGACCTACCTCGGGCTGGCAACCGCGGCCGTCGCTTTCGTGTTCGGCCTGTGGGTGATCGTGAAGGCGGCGCTGTATGGCGACCGGGTGGCGGGCTGGCCGACGATGATGGCGGTGATCCTGTTTCTGGGCGGCGTGCAGCTGATCGCGCTTGGCCTGATCGGCGAGTACCTGGGGCGGCTGTACGAGGAGTCCAAGCAGCGGCCGTTGTACCTGGTTGACGCCTGGCTAGCATCGTCCGTGGCAGACTCGGTCCCGCAACCCACCCTGGGAGGGCAGGCAGATGACCACGGTACGGCAACTGTTGGACGGCAAGTCTCCTGAAGTACATGCGGTCGCGCCGGATGCGGCGGTGATCGATGCGATCCGGTTGATGGCGGAAAAGGGCATCGGTGCGGTGCTGGTGATGGACGGCCCGCGGCTGGTGGGAATCCTGTCCGAGCGTGATTACGCGCGCAAGATCGTGTTGCGTGATCGCTCTTCGCGCGATACGGCGGTGGCAGAGATCATGACGTCGCAGGTGGTGACGGTGTCGCCGGGCGAGCAGGTGGAGCATTGCCTTCAGTTGGTGACCGATTATCGCATCCGCCATCTGCCGGTCGTGGAGGGCGCGCAGGTGCTGGGGGTGATCTCCATCGGCGACCTGGTGAAGTCGGTGATCGATGCGCAGCGGCGGGAGCTGGATCAACTGCAGCAGTACATCGTTGCCGGGTGAGGGTGTCGCTGGCGGGCCTGCGGCCCGCCGGCCCGCTTTTCGAAGCTCAAAGCCACAGCCAAAGCCAAAGCAGCGCCTTCCTGATACGTTGGGAGGCGGAGGGTGCGGCTGGGCAGGACACGCCGTAAACCCATCCATGGGGGCTCGATCGGCGCATCCATGCGCCTCACGGTCCTGCCCAGCCGCACCCTCCGCCTCTGGACACGTTCCTGTGAGCGCGGTGCGCACATGCGCGATGGCTCGCTTTGGGTAGCCGCCAACCTTGGTTGGCAACAGCTTGTGACTTTGCTTTTTTCTTTTGACTTTGAATTTCGCTCTCGTTCCGCGCGCGCAGGAAACTGTCCGGAGCCGGAGCAAGGCGGCAGGCAGGACCGTGAGGCGCATGGATGCGCCGACCGAGCCTACAGGGACGTATTTACGGCGTGTCCTGCCTGTCGCCCTGCTCCGGCTCTACGCGCGGGAAAAGAGGCGCCGCGAACAACGCTGTAAACCTACTTCGCATACTGCCCACCGCAGTCGGCATCCTTGCCCGGCCCCAGCTCGATCGTCGCCAGCAGCGCCGCCGGCGGGGCGATGCTGCCCAGTGCCAGGGCCACCGCTCCGCGGATGCCCAGCGCCTTGAAGTCCGGGCGGAACGAGGGGTCCTTGAACGTGCCGGCAACGTGCAGCGGCGAGCGCAGTACCAGGATGCTCCTGTCCTTCGGGCGCGGCTTCAGCAGCAGGTCCAGGGTTTCGTCGCGCAGGCTGACGGTGCCTTCGCCGATGAGGATCGTGTCGGTGGTGTCCACCGCCAGCGCCTGGCTGGTCATCAGGCCGTCGCGCACACCGAAGTCGGCGAAGGCGCAGCGCAGGGGAATCTGCTTGTCGCCGGTCACCAGGAACTTCAGCGATTCGGTGATATCCAGGCCGGCCAGCTCCATCACCAGGTTGCCGACGTGGCCACGGCCCATCGCCAGGCCGACCTTGCCGCTGCTGCTGCCGAGCATCGCGGCGATCGAATTGCCGCGGCCACTCAGGTCCACCTCACCGCCGATGCCGCCCTTGGCCTGTTCGGCCAGCTTGGCATCGGGGAACAGCTGGCCCAGCTGAACGCCGCGCACGCTCGCCTTCAGCGCAGTGCTGATCTGCGGCTGGCGTGCGTCCATGCGGATGGTGCTGCGGATATCGCCGCCGGCGACGCCGAAGTTCAGCGGGGCCAGCCGCAGCACCCCGTCATCCAGCAGCAGATGGGCGTCCATGTCGTCCAATGGCAATGACGGTGCGTTGATGCGGTGGGCCTTCCAGCGCACATCGGCATCCATCGCACGCAGCTTGCCGAGGTTGTAGGGCGTGTCCGGAAGCACGCGCGCGCGCGCGGCCACCCGTGCGGCCTCGGCCTTCTGCTCCGCATTGGCGGTTTCGCCGCCGCCGGTCTTCGGCGGCGCGCCGACGAAGCCGGCCAGGTCATCAAAGTCCAGGCGCTTGGATTCCAGCGTCGCGGTCAGCCGCGGACGGTCGCGGCCCACCTCGAACTGAAGACTGCCACCGAGGTCGCTGTCGCCCACCTTGCCGGTGAAACCGTCGTAACGCCAGACGTCGTGGTCGCGCTTCAGGCGTCCGTTCAGCGCGTAGGGCGGGGACGGCGGAATGGCGATGCCGAGCAATGGGTAGAGATCGGCCAGGTCCTGGCCACTGAGTGCGAACTGCAGGTCGAACACGCGCAGCTGGAACGGATTGGTCAGCGTGCCGCTGGCCACCGCGTGGGTGGCGCCGGCGCGGCCGTCGAGGTGGATGCGGAACGGGTGGTCGCTGTTGGTCAGTTCCAGCGGCGATTCGGTTCCGCCCTGCAGGGTGAACGCATTGCCCTGCCAGTGGCCCTTGCCCTGCACCAGCAGCGGCGGCGAGGCATCTGCCTGCTTCGGCTGGCCGCTGCGCACGCCCACGCGGATGTCGGTACGGCCCGGTGCGTCGAGGAACTGCAGCCGGCCGTCGTCGACGCGCAGGCGCTTGAGCTGCGGGCTGGTGCCGCCAGCGCTGTCACCGAGGAAGTCCCAGTTGCCCGGCTCGCCCTGGCGTGGGGCGGTTTCCAGCAGCACGTCCGGTCGGGTCAGGCGCACTTCCGGCAGCTGCACGCTGCCGCGCAGCAGGGGCCACACGCGCACGTCGATCTCGACGCGGTCGGCCGTGACCATGTTCGGCTGCTTCGCCCAACCGGCATTGGCGAAGGTGATCGCATCGGCACGGATGGTGCTGGTCCGGCCGAGGTCGACATCCAGATGGCCGATGTGCAGTGCACGGCCGGTACGGGCCTGCACGGCGCGCTCGACAGGGCCTTTGAACCAGTTCCAGTCCCACAGTGCGATCAGTACCAGGATCGCCGCGAGCAGGAAGATCAGCAGCGTCAACCAGCGCCGGCCTCGCGGGCCGGGGCGGCCCAGGCGCCAGCGGTTCGTGCGCTTTGTGGCAGGGGAGGCGGCGGCATTCACGCTGCCATGGATGCCCCCTCATCGTGGACGGGGCGCGAAGCGTCCATGTGCGCGGCGTGCACGCGCCACGCACGGGCCGGTGCTACAGCACCTGCATGGTGACCGCGACGAAGTGGCAGACGCTGCCACCGATGACGAACAGGTGCCAGATCGCATGCGAATAGGGAATCGATTCGCGGTGGTAGAAATAGGTGCCCAGCGTGTAGGACAGGCCGCCGGCCAGCAGCCAGCCCAGCGTCCAGCCGTCGATCGAGGCCAGCATCGGCTTGACCGCCACGATCACCAGCCAGCCCATGGCCACGTAGATGGCAGTGGACAGGCGCTTGAAGCGACCGGTGTAGAACAGCTTGAACACCACGCCGGCCAGGGCCAGGGTCCAGATCGCGGCGAACAGGCCCCAGCCCCACGGGCCGCGCAGGCCGATCAGGGTGAATGGGGTATAGGTGCCGGCGATCAGTACGTAGATCGCACAGTGGTCGAACACTTTGAGCCGGCCCTTGGCGACCGGGTGCTGGATGGCGTGGTACAGGGTGGACGCGGTGTACAGCAGCAGCAGCGCGATGCCGAACACGATGGCGCCGGCCAGCTGCCAGCCATCGCTGTAGATCGCGGCCAGGGTGATCAGCACCGCACCGGCGCCCAGGGCGAGCACGGCACCGAGGCCGTGGGTCAGGGCGCTGGCGATTTCTTCGCGGATCGAAGCAACGGAAGTCGTGGACATGGCGTAGGCATCGTTCGCGGGGAGGGGGACCCGCACCCCTCTATCATCGCCGCGATGGGCGGCACGTGCACGCCCGTCACCGTATGGTGGGTGAATCCCTGCGTTGCGACGGCGGGGTCAGAGCCCTTTCCTTGCGGAAAGGGATCCGACCCCGTGGCATCAGCCTGCCGAAACGGTGTGCGCCGCTTCGCGTGTGGCCGAGAAACGCACATCCGGCGAGCGTTCCTGGGCCAGCTGCAGGTTGACCCGGGTCGGAGCGAGGTAGACCAGGTGACCGGCCGCATCCAGCGCCAGGTTGAGCGCATTCTTCTCGCGGAACTCTTCCAGCTTCTTCTCGTTGCTGCAGTGGACCCAGCGCGCAGTGGTCACGCTGACCGGCTCGAAGGTGGCTTCCACACCGTACTCGTCCTTCAGGCGGTAGGCCGCCACGTCGAACTGCAGCACGCCGACGGCACCCAGGATCAGGTCGTTGCTGGTCAGCGGGCGGAAGAACTGGGTCGCGCCTTCCTCGGACAGCTGGGCCAGGCCCTTCTGCAGCTGCTTGAGCTTGAGCGGATCACGCAGGCGTGCGCGGCGGAACAGTTCCGGGGCGAAGTTGGGAATGCCGGTGAAGGTCACCGCTTCGCCTTCGGTGAAGGTATCGCCGATGGAGATGGTGCCGTGGTTGTGGATGCCGATCACGTCGCCGGGCCACGCTTCGGCCGCGATCTCGCGGTCGCTGGCCATGAAGGTCAGCGCGTTGGCCAGCTTCATTTCCTTGCCGGTGCGCACGTGGAAGGTCTTCATGCCGGCGCTGAAACGGCCCGAACAGACCCGCATGAATGCCACGCGGTCACGGTGCTGCGGGTCCATGTTGGCCTGGATCTTGAACACGAAGCCGGTCAGCTTGTTCTCTTCCGGTGCGATTTCGCGGCCGGTGGTGGTTCGCGCCTGCGGCGACGGCGCATGCTCGACGAAGAAGTCCAGCAGCGGCTGCACGCCGAAGTTGTTCACGCCCGACCCGAAGAACACCGGGGTCTGCTTGCCGGCGCGGTAAGCGTCCAGATCGAACGGATGGCTGGCGCCCTGCACCAGTTCCAGTTCGTCGCGCAGGTCGGCCAGCATCTGCGCACCGATCTTCTCGGCCAGGCCGGGCGCATCGATGGATGGGAAGATGGTCGAGTCCTGGCGGGTGAAGTTGCGACCCGGTTCGTACAGGTGCACTTCGCCGGTCAGCAGGTGAACCACGCCCTTCAGGCGCTGGCCCATGCCGATCGGCCAGGTGACCGGCGCGCACTGGATGCCGAGCACGGTCTCCACTTCATCCAGCAGCTCGATCGGGTCCTTGCCCTCGCGGTCGAGCTTGTTGATGAAGGTCATGATCGGGGTGTCGCGCAGGCGGCACACCTCCATCAGCTTGATGGTGCGCTCTTCCACGCCCTTGGCCACGTCGATCACCATCAGCGCCGAGTCCACTGCGGTCAGCACGCGGTAGGTGTCCTCGCCGAAGTCGGCGTGACCAGGGGTGTCAAGCAGGTTGACGATCTTGCCTTCGTACGGGAACTGCATCACCGAGGAGGTGACGGAGATGCCGCGCTCCTTTTCCAGCGCCATCCAGTCGGAGGTGGCGTGGCGGGCGGCCTTGCGGCCCTTGACCGAACCGGCCATCTGGATCGCGCCTCCGAACAGCAGCAGCTTTTCGGTCAGCGTGGTCTTGCCGGCGTCAGGGTGGGAAATGATGGCGAAGGTGCGGCGACGCGACGCTTCGTTGGCGACTTCGGACATGGCAGTGGCGCCCGCCCGGGGCGCTTTTCAAAGAGATAAGCGCCCGATTATACCGGCCGGGGCCGGTCAGCGCCCGATACCGCCGTCGGCCTCGCTGTGGCGGGCGAACTGCAGCTGGCCCTGCCCGGCGAAGATGCGCACCGGCACCGAGCGCAGGCCCATGCCGCGGTTGACCTGCACCACGAAGTGCAGGTGCGGCGCAGTGCTGTAGCCGCTGTTGCCGGACAGGCCGATCGGTTGCCCGGCTCCCACCGCTTGGCCGCGGCGCACGCGCATGCCGCCGGCCTGGAGGTGGCCGTACAGGGCCATGCTGCCGTCGCTGTGCAGCACGCGGATGAAATTGGCACGGGCACCATCGCGCTCGCGGTCCTGGCCGTTGCCACGGAAGCCATCCTGGATCTGCATCACCGTGCCCTCGCGCGCGGCCAGCACCAGGGTGCCCTCCGGCAGTGCGAAGTCGACCGCGTCGCGGTTCTCCTCGTCGTCATGGCTGAATCGCCCCTGCGGTGCCTGGTCTACACGCAGGCGGGCCGCATCGAACGGCAGGCGATAGCCGACATCTTCGGCCTGTGCGGCCGGGTTGCCCGGCACCGACTGCAGGCGCAGATCCAGCATGCGGCCATCGATCGGGGCGGGCAGGTGGCCGACCACCAGGCTGCTGTCGCCCTGGATCAGCGACTCGACCGGGAGGCCTTCGACCGGGTGTCCGGGGGCGGCGCGCAGCTGGATCTGCAGCGGCCCTGCCAGCCCGTTGTCGATCCGCGCCTGCCATTGCGTACCGACCGGCTGCAGGCGCAACCGGGCCATGGGGACGGCGCCCTCGGCACTGCCTGCGCGGGTGGCAGGGGCGGAAGGGGGAGCCAGTCCCCAGCCCTGGCGCCAGTCGCCGGCGTATGCGGTCGCGCTCGCCAGCAGAGGCAACAGCAGGCAGGACAGGGGCAGGCGCGGCATCGGCGTTTCCAGCAAGAGGACCGCCGGGACTGTACCCGATCCTGAACGGGGCGACCGGGACGGCCCTCGCAGAGTGATCCTGGAAATATCTATCGCTTTATCCGCATGAAGGGATTGACAGTGCCGGAAAGGGCTGGCATCGTGGCTCCACCATCGAGACCGGCAGAGGGACAGGCCCTTTGAAGCCGGGGCAGCCCGCAGGCGCGCAAGCGTCTGCGTAGGTGCCAAATCCTGCGGGGACCGTGGCGTCCACCGAAAGATGGTTCGAACCATGCACCCCACGTGCATATCGAACGCGGGCCCGCGAAGGCTCGATGGCCGATTCCCCAACCGGATCCCGCCATGAGCTTCGCTTCCAGTACCGCCATTCGCCCCGAACCCTTTGTCCCCGTCAGCGTGCCGGTCGCAGACCGCGTGCACGCGGAGCGCGGTGAGTTCGCCGCGGTGCTGTCGATGCGCCATGCAGGCCCCAGCCCGGTGCGCCTGCGCTATGAGTGGGTGGGCCCGGCCAACGCACCGGTGGTGGTGCTGGCCGGTGGCATTTCCGCCCATCGCCACGTGGCGTCCAATGCACAGTTCAGCGAGAAGGGCTGGGCCGAAGCGCTTGTGGGTAGCGGCCGCGCGCTCGACCCGCAGCAGCTGCGCGTGCTGGCCTTCGATTTCATCGGTGCCGACGGTGCACTGGATGTGCCGATCGATACTGCCGACCAGGCCGATGCGCTGGCGCTGTTGCTGGACCATCTCGGCATCCGCACGCTGAAGGCCTTCGTCGGCTATTCGTATGGCGCGCTGGTCGGCCAGCAGTTCGCGATCCGTCACCGCGCCCGCGTGCGCCAGCTGGTGCTGGCCAGCGGCGCGCACCGCCCGCATCCCTATGCCGCCGCGTGGCGCGCGCTGCAGCGCCGCGCGGTTGCGCTGGGCCAGCTGCAGTGCGGCGAAGACCACGGCCTGGCCCTGGCCAGGCAGTTCGCCATGCTCAGCTACCGCACCCCGGAAGAATTCGGCGAGCGCTTCGACGCCGCGCCGGAGGTCATCAATGGCCGCGTGCGCGTGGCCGCCGAAGACTACCTCGACGCCGCCGGCGCGCAGTACGTCGCGCGCACGCCGGTGACCGCCTACCTGCGCCTGTCCGAATCGATCGACCTGCACCGTGTCGACCCCGCCGCGATCCTGCCACCGACCGTGGTGGTCGCCGTGGATGGCGACCGCCTGGTGCCGCTGGCCGACCTGGTCGGCCTGGTCGAAGGGCTGGGCCCGCGCGGCAGCCTGCGCGTGCTGCGTTCGCCCTATGGCCACGACGCCTTCCTCAAAGAAACCGATCGCATCGACGCGATCCTCGCCACCGCCTTCCGCACCTCTGGAGAGTCCGCATGAGCCTGCACGCCAACGAGCCGTCCTGTAGTCGCACCACTGCCGCCGTCCGTGCGGGCATCGATCGGGACACCGCGCATGGCGCGGTCACACCGCCGATCGTGCTGTCGTCGAACTTCAGCTTCGACGGCTTCGGCAACAAGCGCCAGTACGACTACACGCGCAGTGGCAACCCGACCCGCGACCTGCTGGGTGAGGCGCTGGCGGAACTGGAAGGCGGCGTCGGTGGTGTGGTCACCGCCACCGGCATGGGCGCGATCAACCTGGTGCTGAACGCACTGCTGCAGCCGGGCGATACCCTGGTGGTGCCGCACGATGCGTACGGCGGCAGCTGGCGCCTGTTCAATGCGCTGGCCAGGAAGGGCCACTTTGAACTGGTCACCGCCGACCTGACCGATCCGCGTGCACTGGCGCAGGCGTTGGCCACCCAGCCGAAGCTGGTGCTGGTGGAAACGCCGTCCAACCCTCTGCTGCGCATCACCGACCTGCGCTTCGTCATCGATGCCGCGCACAAGGCCGGCGCTCTCGTGGTGGTCGACAACACGTTCCTGTCGCCAGCGCTGCAGCAACCGCTGTCGTTCGGTGCGGACCTGGTGCTGCATTCCACCACGAAGTACATCAACGGCCACAGCGATGTGGTAGGCGGGGCAGTGGTCGCGCGTGATCCGGCACTGCACGAGCAGCTGGTGTGGTGGGGCAACGCGCTGGGCCTGACGGGTTCACCGTTCGATGCCTTCCTGACGCTGCGTGGCCTGCGCACGCTGGATGCGCGCCTGCGCGTGCACCAGGAAAATACCGCCTCGATCGTCGCCCTGCTGGACCGGCATCCGGCGGTCGGCACGGTGTACTACCCGGGCCTGGCCGAACATCCCGGCCATGCCATCGCCGCACGCCAGCAGAACGGCTTCGGTGCGATGCTGTCGTTCGAGCTTGCGCACTGCGCCGGTGAAGATCCGCACGCGGCAGTGCGCGCATTCGTGGATGGCCTGCGCTGCTTCACCCTGGCCGAATCGCTGGGCGGCGTCGAAAGCCTGATCGCCCATCCGGCGACCATGACCCATGCGGCGATGACCCCAGAAGCACGTGCCGCCGCTGGCATCAGCGAAGGGCTGCTGCGCCTGTCGGTCGGCATCGAGGCCGAGCGCGACCTGCTGGCCGATCTCGGTGCCGCGCTGCAGCGCGCCGAAGTCGTGATCGATGCGGCCGCACGCCGCAAACAGGTGGTGGATGCATGAGCGCGCTCGCCGCCGACATTCCTGCGCTGGGCGTGGGACGCCTGGCGCTGCTGGGCACTGGCACGGTCGGCTCGGCCTTCGTGCAGCGTTACCAGGCATTGCGGGCGCGTGGGCTGGAACTGCCCAGCGTGCAGTGGCTGGCCAATTCACGCACTGCGCTGGAGATCGATCGTGACCTGGTGCTGCCGCTGGAGCTGGCGCGACGTGCGCCACGCGATGGCCAGAGTTCGCCGGCGTGGGCCAGCACCGAAGGGCTGGAGCGTGGCGATGTGGTGGTCGATGCCACCGCCAGCGAAGACGTGGCCGCACGTCACGTGCAGTGGCTGGCGCGCGGCGTGCATGTGGTGACCGCCAACAAGCTGGGCCGTGGTGCGCAGCTCGCACGCGCGCAGGCGATTGCCGAAAGCTGCGCAGACAGTGGTGCGCGCTATGGCGACAGCGCCACCGTCGGCGCGGGCCTGCCGCTGCTGAGCAGCCTGCGCGCGCTGGTGGCCGGTGGCGATCACATCCATGCCATCGAGGGTGTGCTGTCCGGTTCGCTGGCGTGGCTGTTCCATCGTCACGACGGCCAGTCGCCGTTCTCGGCGGCGGTGCGCGAAGCGTTGGCGGCCGGCTACACCGAGCCCGATCCGCGCCTGGATCTGTCCGGCGAAGACGTGCGGCGCAAGCTGCTGATCCTGGCCCGCAGCAGCGGGCTGGCGCTGGATGCTTCGCAGGTGCAGGTGGATTCACTGGTACCTGAAACGCTGGCCGCGTTGCCGCTGGAGGGCGCAGTGGCTGCGCTGGAGCAGCTGGATGCGCCGTTGCAGGCGCGTTGGCAGCAGGCACGCAAAAACGGCCGCGTGTTGCGTTTCGTTGGCCGTGTTGACGGTGAGGGTGCGCAGGTGGGCCTGCGCGAGCTGCCGGCTGATCACCCGTTGGCGCAGGGTGCGGGGACCGACAACCGCGTCGCCATCCACAGTGATCGCTACCGTCGCCAGCCGCTGTTGATTCAAGGCCCGGGTGCGGGCGCGGAAGTCACCGCCGCCGCGTTGCTGGATGACGTGCTGCGGATCGTCGGCTGATCGCACAGTTCTTGTAGAGCCGAGCCCATGCTCGGCTGCTACTGGCGAGATCCCCTCCTGCTGGATGAGCCGAGCATGGGCTCGGCTCTACAGGGGCGCCCTGCCGGTCAGCGTGACTTCAAGGACTTCAGCAACGCGGCGTTGAACTGCTTCGGGTCCTGCACCTGCGGCGAATGGCCCAGTTCGGCGAACTCGACCAGCGTGGCGCCGGGAATCGTCGCGGCCGCGGACTTGCCGAGCACCGAATAGTTGCCCAGCGTCGCCTTCACCGCAGGCGGCGCCAGGTCGCGGCCGATCGCGGTGCGGTCCTTCTGGCCGATGAACAACGTAGTCGGCACCTGCAGGTTCTTCAGTTCGTAGACCACCGGCTGGTTGAACACCATGTCCGAGGCCAGCGCCTGGCTCCATGCGACGGCCTGCTTGCCGGGCCCTTCGTACATGCCTGACTGCATCCGCGCCCAGGGTTCGTAGGCCGGCTTCCATTTGCCGTCGTAGTACACATCCAGCTGGTAGCGGCGGATGCTGTCGTAGCTGATGTTCATTTCACCGGCATACCACGCGTCCACGCTGCGCCATGGCACGCCCAGCGCCTTCCAGTCTTCCAGTCCGATCGGGTTGACCAGCGATAGGCTGCGCAGGTCCTGCGGGTACATCAGCGCGTAGCGCACCGCCAGCATGCCGCCCATCGAATGTCCGACCAGGTGCACTGGCACGTCGCCCAGTTGCAGCTGCTGCAGCAGGGCATGGGTGTTGGCTGCCAGCTGTGCGAACGTGTACTGGTAGCGCTCGGGCTTGCTGGATTTGCAGAAGCCGACCTGGTCCGGAGCGATCACCCGGTAGCCGGCGGCAACCAGCGGCTTGATCGATTCCTTCCAGGTGGCCGCACAGAAGTTCTTGCCATGCAGCAGCACCACCACGCCGATCGGAGTCTTCTTCGGTGCGATGTCCAGGTAGGCCATCTCCAGCGGCTGCCGCTGCGATTCCAGCGCGAAGGTCTTCACCGGATAGCCGTAGTCGAAGCCCTCCAGGCGCGGCCCGTAGCTGGGCGCGGCCAGGGCAGGCAGCGGAAGGCAGGCAAGCAGGGCAGCAGCGATCACGCGCATGGGGCAATCCGGGATGGGGGAGCCCCGAGCCTAACCGGAACGCGGTGATGGTGTCGTCCGATGTAGAGCCGGGGCCACCCCCGGCTGCTCCTGCCCCATCAGCCGGGCAGGTGCCCGGCTCTACAACTCAGCACTCGATGACGTTCACTGCCAGGCCACCGCGGCTGGTTTCCTTGTACTTGTCCTGCATGTCGCGGCCGGTATCGCGCATGGTCTTGATCACCTTGTCCAGCGACACCTTGTGCTTGCCGTCGCCACGCATCGCCATGCGCGAGGCATTGATCGCCTTCACCGCGCCCATCGCGTTGCGTTCGATGCAGGGGATCTGCACCAGGCCACCGATCGGGTCGCAGGTCAGGCCCAGGTTGTGTTCCATGCCGATTTCTGCGGCGTTCTCGATCTGGCTGGGGTTGCCACCCAGTGCCGCGACCAGGCCGCCGGCCGCCATCGAGCAGGCCACGCCAACCTCGCCCTGGCAGCCCACTTCGGCGCCGGAAATCGAGGCGTTTTCCTTGTAGAGGATGCCGATCGCCGCCGAGGTCAGCAGGAAGTCGAACACGCGCTGTTCGTTCGCGCCCGGGCAGAAGCGGTCGAAGTAGTGCAGCACCGCCGGCAGCACACCGGCCGCACCGTTGGTCGGCGCGGTCACCACACGGCCACCGGCCGCGTTCTCCTCGTTCACGGCCAGCGCGTACAGGTTGACCCAGTCCAGCGTGGTCAGCGGGTCGCGCATCGCCGCTTCCGGCTTCGACGACAGCTCGCGGTACAGCGCCGGTGCACGACGGCCCACCTTCAGGCCACCCGGCAGCACGCCTTCCTCGCGGATGCCGCGCGCCACGCACGACTGCATCGCACTCCAGATCTCGCGCAGCTGCGCGCGGATCTCGTCTTCGCTGCGCCAGCACTTCTCGTTCTCGAACATCAGCTGGGCAATGCTCAGGCCGCTGCGCGCGGTCTGCGCCAGCAGCTCATCGCCGCTCTTGAAGGGGTAGGGCAGCGGGGTCTCGTCGGGCACGATGCGATCATCGGCCGCGTCGTCCTGGTTGACCACGAAGCCGCCGCCCACCGAGTAGTAGTCGCGGGTGGCGATCACTTCGTCGTCGGCGTTGTAGGCAGTGAAGCGCATGCCGTTGGTGTGGTAGGGCAGCTTCTGGCGCTTGTTCATGCCGAGGTCGCGCTTCTCGTCGAAGGCGATCTCGTGCTGGCCCATCAGCTGGATGCGCTTGCTGCTGCGGATGCGCTCCAGCGTGGCCGGAATGATGTCCGGGTCGATCAGGTTCGGCCGCTGGCCTTCCAGGCCCAGCAGGATCGCCTTGTCGGTGCCGTGGCCGCGGCCGGTCAGTGCCAGCGAGCCATAGACATCGGCGCGGATGCGCGCGACCTCGTGCAGGCGGCCCGGGTCGAGCAGCCAGCGATGGATGAATCGCTCGGCGGCCTTCATCGGCCCGACGGTGTGCGAGGAACTCGGGCCAATGCCGATCTTGAAAACGTCGAACGTGCTGACAGCCATGATTGCCGTACTGCGGGTACCGGAAGAGATCGCTATTCTAGCGGTTCACGCCGCACTTCCATGGCTGCGGCGCAGCATTTCCGCCACGGGAGCCCGGCCGGTGTTGACCCTTATCCAACGTGACGATTGCCACCTGTGCGACATGGCTCTGGCCGAGCTGGCCAGGGCACGGGCGCCGGAGTTCGAATCGCTGTTCCTGGACGACCAGCCGGCGCTGGAAGCGCGCTATGGCACGCGGGTGCCTGTGCTGCGTGACGAGCGCGGCGACCGCGAGCTGGACTGGCCGTTCGACGCCGCCACGGTTCGGGCGTGGTTGGCCGTCGATCGGTAGTGGGGGGGCCGGGGGGGCGCCCCCCCCGCTGCCCCCGGGGCGGGGCCCCCCGGCGGCCCCCCCCCCCCCGGGGCTTTTTTCGGCGCACTTAACATCCTTGTTTTTTTAGGTTTTTTTGGGGTTTTTTTTTTTTTTTTGCCACACTCACCCCCCCCCACAAACAAAAACACCGTTGACCGTGCTCTTTGCGGGGACAAAACCACGGGTG
>NZ_JBAWUK010000062.1:0-23136 GCF_037079935.1 Stenotrophomonas maltophilia group sp. Smal12
CCCCCCCCCCCCCCCCGATTTTTTAATGATCCGCCCACCACCTAAATATACACGTCTATATTGGGCGGCAGCTTATGTTTTTTATAATATACTGTCCGTGTGTATGGGCCGCCCGGGGGCCGCAAATACAGGAAGGCCGGGGGGGGCCGCCCCGCGCCCGGCACTACCCGACCGTCATTTCGCGGCCTTGCGCACGGTCAACGCCGCACTCGCTTCGCCGCCGCCTTCCAGCTGCAGCCGCAGCGGTACCGCCAGCCCCTCCTTCAGCGCCCCCCGGCCCTGCATCAGCATCAGGTGCATGCCACCGGGCTTGAGTTCGGCACGCGCGCCGGCTGCCAGCGGCAGGCGCTCGATCGCGCGCATCCGGCTGACCCCATCGACGATCGTGGTCTCGTGCAGCGACACGTCGCCGAAACTACTGCTGGTCGCACCGGTGATCACCACTGCCCTGCTGCAGCCGTTGTGGATCACGCCATAGCCGGCAGTCATGGGCATCGCCGGATTCGGTGGCAACCGCGCCCAACCCTGCTCCATCGTGACGCAGCGTGATTCCGCAGCCGAAGCCGATGCTGCGGCCGCACACAGCACCCACAGTACGCCAACGAATGGTTTGGTTATCATCGCCCAGGTTCCTTCTTCGCAACGAGTCCGCAGCATGACGACGCTCATCGAGGTGATCAACCACGGCCCCATCCGCGAACTGCGCCTGGCGCGGCCGCCGGTCAATGCACTGGACACCGATCTGTGCCGGCAGTTGATCCATGCCATCGAACTGGCCATGGCCGAAGACGCGCACGGCATCGTGCTGTCGGGCAGCGAGCGCATCTTCACCGGTGGAATGGACGTGCCGCACCTGCTCTCGCATGGCGATGACAAGCACAAGCTGCTGGACACCTGGAACGCTTTCTTTGGCGCCGTGCGCACACTGGCCGAGAGCCGCATCCCGGTGGTCGCGGCGATCACCGGCCACGCCCCGGCCGGCGGCTGCGTGCTGGCCCTGTGCTGCGACTACCGGGTAATGGCGCGCAGCGCCGATCCGTCGCGGCCGTATGCCATCGGCCTGAACGAGGTGCAGGTGGGCCTGATCGCGCCGGAGGGCATCCAGCGCCTGCTGCGCCGTGCGGTAGGCGTGCACCGCGCCGGCGTGCTGCTGACCACCGGTTCGCTGGTACCGGCCGAACAGGCGCTGCAGATCGGCCTGGTCGACGAGCTGGCTGAGGGCGACCTGGTGGTGGCCCGCGCCGTGGCCTGGCTGCAGAACCTGCTGAAGCAGCCTCGGCAGCCGATGCTGCTGACCCGCGCCATCGCTCGCGCCGACCTGCACGAAGCGCTGCACCCGGACCTGATCCAGCTCGACCGCTTCGTCGACGCCTGGTTCGCCCCGGACGCACAGAACGCCCTGCAGGCCCTGGTGGCGCGCCTGGGCAAATAGACGGTAGTGCCGACCGCTGGCCGGCAACCGCAAGCGCCCCAGGAGGATCATGAGGTTGCCGGCCAGCGGCCGGCACTACCGATGATGGGCTGGCCCGCACCGGTATAATCGGGGCCTCTTCACTGCTGTGGCCGCCCCCTTGAACGACACGCCCGAACCCGTCGTCTCCGAGCTGATCGACCTGCTCACGCTGGAGCGGCTGGAGGACAACCTGTTCCGCGGGCAGAGCCGCGACATCGGCACCAAGTACGTGTTCGGTGGGCAGGTGCTGGGCCAGGCACTGGCTGCGGCGCAGGCCACGGTCGACAATGGCCGTCACGTGCACTCGCTGCACGCCTACTTCCTGCGCGCCGGCAACATCGACCACCCGATCGTCTACGACGTGGACCGCACCCGCGATGGCGGCAGCTTCTCGGTGCGACGGGTCACCGCGATCCAGCACGGCAAGGTGATCTTCTTCTGCGCGGCCTCGTTCCAGCAGGCCGAGACCGGCGCCGAGCACCAGCACAAGATGCCCGAGGTGCCGCAGCCGGAAGACATCGAACCGAATCGCCCGCTGCCGGCCGAGGTGCTGGAGCGACTGCCGATCAAGGTGCAGCGCTGGCTGTCGCGTGGCGGCCCGTTCGAGTTCCGCCACGTCTACCCGCGCGACGAACTGAACCCGCCCAAGCGCCCGCCCTACCACCAGGTGTGGCTGCGCCTGAGCGAGCCGGTCGGCGATGCACCGGAGCTGCACCAGGCGCTGCTGGCCTATGCCTCCGACTTCCACCTGCTGGGCACGGCAACCTTCCCGCACGGCATCAGCTACTACCACCCGCACGTGCAGATGGCCTCGCTCGACCACGCAATCTGGTTCCACCGCCCGTTCCGCGCCGACGACTGGCTGCTGTATTCGCTGGACAGCCCCAGCGCGCAGGATTCGCGCGGCCTGGCCCGCGGCCAGTTCTTCACCCGCAACGGCGTGCTGGTGGCCAGCACCGCGCAGGAAGGCCTGATCCGCGTCGTTCCCGACCAGGCCGCGGCCGCTGCCGTGCCGGCCAAGGAGTAAACCCATGCGCCAGATCTTCAGCAGCCAGCGCGTGGAAACCGTCGAAGGCGTGGCCGAGCTCCTGCGCGGGCATGGCATCGAGGTCAAGGTGACCAACGGGCGCTCCTACAAGACCCGCCGCCGCGGCCAGTTCAGCTATACCGACCTGGGCAACGCCAGTGCCTATCCGGCGGTGTGGATCGTGCGCGCCGACGATCAGCCGCGCGCGCGCGAAATCCTGCGCGAGGCGCGCCTGCTCGATACCACCCGCCGCGACCACCCCACGGCCGAGTTCGCCTTCCGCGACGCGCCTGGAACGGGCAGCGGCGGCCGCAGCTGGGCCTGGCGCATCCGCATCGCCCTGCTGGTGGTGATTGCTGGCGTGGCGTTGGTCATCGGCCTGCGCCATCGTGGTGCCCCGGCACCTGCCCCGCAGGCCCAGCCGCAGCAGGCGCAACCGGCCCCGCAGGCCGCCCCGGAAGAGGACGAAGTCCGGGTCCGCATCCAGCCCTCGAAGTGATTCGCGGGTGAAAAAGGGGACGGAGGGGATTAAGTCGTTTGTGGCACAAACGACTTAATCCCCTCCGTCCCCTTTTTGTCATGAGGATGCCGGCCAGCGGCCGGCACTACCGCACAGAATGCTGGTCACACTTCGCGCGCGGCTCCGTCATGGGACACAATCCCCGCAGGAGAGCCGCCGCCATGACGACGTTCGCCGCATCGATCGACCAGACCCTGGAACGCGAACTGCCCGCCGCCGCCAGCGGTTGCCAGCACGCCTACGGGCGCATCGTGCTGGCCTGCCAGAACACGGTCACCGCCATCGCGCTGGCCATCACCCGGGACCGCCAGGCCAGCGAGGACATCGCCCAGGAGGCCTTTGTGAAGGGCTGGCAGCAGCTGCACCAGCTACGCAGCGCGACCAGCTTCCTGCCTTGGCTGCGGCAGATCACCCGCAACCTGGCCCGCGACTGGCTGCGCGCCCAGCGTGGCCGTCCACTGACCGGCGAGGCGGCCGAGGTGGCGATGGGGATGGCCGCAGATCCGTCCCCGGGCGCAGCCGATCGCCTGCAGCGGGTGGAGGAAGAAATCGCCGCCGAGGACATCATCTCCACCCTGCCCGCCGACAGCCGCGAAGTCCTGTTGCTGTACTACCGCGAAGGCCAGCGCTCGCAGCAGGTGGCCGACCTGCTCGGGCTCAGCGACGCGGCGGTGCGCAAGCGCCTGTCGCGCGCCCGCGCGCTGGTGCGCGACGGCCTGCTGCAGCGCTTCGGTGAATTCGCCCGCAGCAGCGCACCGAGCGCCGCCTTCGCCACCGCCGTGGTGTCAATGATGCTGGTGGCCGCGCCCGGCACCGCCAGCGCCGCGATCCTGCTCGGCACCGGCGTCGGCATCGGTGGCAGCAAGCTCGGCCTGGGCGGCGCCAGCGTAGCCGGTGGTACCGCAATGGGCACCCTGACCGCCACGCTCGGCCAACTGCATGTGCTGCCAGTGGCAAGCTGGGGGGCGATCCTCGCCGGTGTCGCCGGCGGCGCGATCGGCAGCTACCTCGGTGCACGCTTCCTGATGTCCTATACCGAGACCGAACGCGAACGCGCGCAGGTTCGGCACTTTGTCCGCCTCAACACCGGTACTGGCCTGGTCTGGTGCCTGGCGATGCTGCTGGCGGCACTGTTGCAGGCTCCGATCTGGAGCCAGATGCTGCTGCTGGCATTGGGCCTGGGTGTGGTCAACTACCAGTGCCTGGTGCCGCTGCAACGGGTGATGGCGCCGATGATCGCGCGCGATTCGGCGCGGCGTGGGCGCCGCGGAACCAACTGGAAATTCGAATCCATGTACGGTCGCACCGGCATCATCGGGGCGAACCTGCTGGTGATCGCCCTGGTGGTGTATGTGCTGATGCGCAACGGCCACCTGTAACCGACAACGCCGGCACTGCGCCGGCGTTGTCTCCGATCACCGCATTGACACTCAGCGCTGCGGCTTCGGTGCGCCGCCATCGCGTGGACCGCCCTGGCGCGGGCCGCCGTGCATCGGGCCCTTGGCTGCGTCGAACTCGGCCTTGCTCAGCTGGCCGTCCTTGTTGGTGTCGGCGGCAGCGAACCAGGCATCACGATGCTGCTTCATGCGCAGCTCGCGGTCGGCCTTGTCCAGGTAACCGTCCTTGTTGAGGTCGAGCCGGTCGAAGCGCGCAGCCAGGCGCGGATCGGCCTTGGCCTCGTCGCGGCTGATGCGGCCGTCCTTGTTGACGTCCAGCCTGGCCCAGCGCTCACCGCCGTGGCCACGGCGGCCATGCTGCCAGCGCGGCAGCTCATCGCGCGAGAGCTTGCCGTCCTTGTTCTTGTCCAGCTCGTCGAACTTCGCGGCCAGGCGCGGATTGGCAGCCGCCTCGCTGCGGTCGATCACGCCGTCGCCATTGGTGTCCAGCTTGGCCGGGCGCTGCGCGGGCATGGCCGGGGTGTCGGCGGCCAGCGCGATTCCGGAAGCGGAGGTGCCCAGCAGCAGGGCCAGCAGCAGGGGGGTACGGATCATGAGGTCACTCCTGGGGATGGGAACAGCGTCGGGGTGATCACTTCACCCTCGGGGGACAACAACGCCCGGGCGCGACGTCGGTTGACGCCACTGCCGATTCCATTCATCCGCCGGACAGTCGCCGCCTCTGCGACAGGCTGGGGCTATGCTGTGCCCATGGCGATACATGGCGACAGAGACGACGAACTGCGGCTTTTCCAGACCGGCGAGCACCCCTGCGGGTACTGGTCCGACCGGGTGGCGCGCGACCTGGTGCTGGACCCGCACGATCGCCGGCTGGGTGGCCTGTACCCGCTGGCACTGAGCTGGGGCTTCCGCCGCAGCGGCGACCTGGTCTACCGGCCGCACTGCGCGCACTGCCAGGCCTGCGTGGCGGTCCGGATCCCGGTGGCACGCTTCGCCCCGGACCGCAGCCAGCGCCGCTGTGCCGCCCGCAATGACGACCTGGAGGTGCGGATCACTGCCGCCACCGCCCGCGACGACCTGTTCGCGCTGTATCACCGCTACCTCACCCACCGCCACGCCAATGGCGGCATGGACGACCACGGCCCGCACGAGTTCGAGCAGTTCCTGATCGGCAGCTGGTCGCACACCCGCTTCATGGAGATGCGCCTGCCCGGCCACGACGGCCAGCCCAGCCAGCTGCTGGGGGTGGCGGTGACCGACGTCACCGAGCATGGCCTGTCGGCGGTCTATACGTTCTTCGACCCGGAACACGCCGCGCGCGGGCTGGGTACCTTCGCAATCCTCCAACAGATCGAGTGGGCGCGCCGCGAGGGGCTGCCGCACGTGTACCTGGGCTACTGGATCCGCGGGCACCAGAAGATGGACTACAAGCGCCGCTTCCATCCCCTTGAGGCCTACGACGGCCGCCGCTGGCACGATTTCGACAACGAACTGGACGGGCGCTGACAAACCGCTGACACCGGGCCGGGTGCAGAATAGGGGGATGAACGCCAAACCCCTGATCCTCGCCATGGCCCTGCTCTGCGGCGCCACCGCCCCCGCCTTTGCCACGTCCCCCGCGATGACTGAGAAGCCGTCCACTGCGCTGCGCCTGGCCACCTACAACACGTCGCTGTACTCCGATGATGCCGGTGGCCTGATCAAGGAACTGGAGGGCGACAGCGAGCACGCACGCAAGATCGCCGCCGTGCTGCAGCAGGTGCGCCCGGACCTGGTGCTGCTGAACGAATTTGATTTCGACGATGCCCATCGCGCCGCCGACCTGTTCCAGAAGCGCTACCTGGAAGTCGCCCAGCCCGGCGGCGGCAAGCCGCTGCACTTTGCCTACCGCTACCTGGCGCCGGTCAACACCGGTGTGCCCAGCGGCCTGGACCTGGACAACAACGGCGTGGTCGGCGGCGAAGGCCGCGGCCGTGGCAATGACGCGTGGGGCTACGGCCTGCACCCGGGCCAGTACGGCATGCTGGTGCTGTCGCGCTACCCGATCGATGAAACCAAGGTGCGCAGCTTCCAGCTGCTGAAGTGGAGTGCGATGCCCGGTGCCATCCGCCCGGTCGATCCGCGTACCGGCCAGAGCTTCTACAACGACCACGTGTGGTCGCAGCTGCGCCTGTCCTCGAAGTCGCATTGGGACGTACCGGTGAAAACCCCGGGCGGCGTGGTCCACGCGCTGGTCTCGCATCCGACGCCGCCGGTGTTCGACGGCCCGGAAAAGCGCAACGCGGCACGTAACCACGACGAACTGCGCCTGTGGCAGGAATACCTGTCCAAGGGTGAGAAGCCCTGGCTGTGCGACGACAAGGGCCAGTGTGGCGGCCTGGCGCAGGACGCGCGCTTCGTGATCCTCGGCGATCTGAACAACGACCCGGTCGATGGCGATGGCCGCCACGAGGCGATCGTCGAGCTGATCGAGAACGCGCGCGTGCTGCGCTACCCCACCCCGCGCAGCGTCGGCGGTGAGCAGACCAGCCTGGCCTATGCGGCCAAGGGTATCGAACGCAAGGGCGCACCGTTCCACGCCACCGGCGATTTCGGCCCGAAGTCCGGCACCATGCGCCTGGACTACGTGCTGCCCTCGACCGGCTTCGAATACGTGGGCAGCGGCATCTTCTGGCCGGCCAATGAAAGCCCGGAAGCGAAGATCGCCGACGGCAGCGACCACCATCTGGTGTGGGTGGACGTGAAGCAGTAACCGGAATGGCCGATTGCTGAAGATGTTGTAGAGCCGAGCCCATGCTCGGCTACTGCAACCAACCAAGCTTAGTAGCTCTGCCAGTCAATCTGAGCGTCAGCCCCGAGATACCGGTCCTGCCAAGCCTGCTCCCGGCCCGGGGAATCGATGAACTCATCCTCGGAAAGCTGCTCATATCCGAGCTCGATCTCCATCTTGTTCTCTGGATCCAGATGAAACGTCAAACTCGTCCAGAGTGCATGGTGCCATTGCGCAAAGAGCTGATGCATCTCCAGAAGCGCTGCTTCAGCATCATCTGGAATTTCTAGATAGCCGTATGAGCCTGACGGCTTGCGGTAGAACGCCCAACCCGACCAGACATTCTTGATGATCTCGAAGTTCAGCCAGATCTCGCATTGGTCGGTAGGCACGGCATCAATCAGTGATTGGCCAATTCGGTGATACAAGGCAGGTAGCGCTGATGTAAGCCGCTCGTCCAAGCCTTCTCCTGAGATGTCTTTGGCATTCATCCGTCAGAAGATAAAACACGCAGGATTTTGACGCTCAACCAGATGTCGCTTTCAGCTCGCAATTGCGGCCTAGCGCTCTACGTCTTTGCAGCAAACCCTCTAACGGCAGCACCTGGCACTCAATAGCCCCAGCAGGCCGTCGCGCATGACTGAAGATGTGATCCATTGTCGGGCTGAAAGCGTCACATGGAAAAGCAGCCGAGCGTGGGCTCGGCTCTACAGAAGACTCACACAGTTCATGGCAAGCCGGCGGGTGCGGCCTGGCGCTACCGCACAGAAATCTGTACCGACCAACGGTCGGTACCTACCGGGATGCGGCCGCCGGGCATGGCCCGGCGCTATCGGTATTAGGGGCGCAGTTCGACGCCGATGGCGTCGGCGGCGTCACGCGCGATGGCGCGTGCTTCGTCGATGTTTTCCGCGCGCGCCAGGGTGACACCGACGCGGCGGTGGCCATGCACGCTCGGCTTGCCGAACAGGCGCACGGCGGTATCCGGTACCTGCAGCGCGGCGGCGACATTGTTGAAGTACGGCACACCCTCGCCGTGTGCCAACAGCGCGCACGACGCCGACGGACCACTCTGGCGGATCACCGGAATCGGCAGGCCGAGGATGGCGCGCGCGTGCAGCGCGAACTCGCTCAGCTCCTGCGATACCAGCGTCACCAGGCCGGTATCGTGCGGGCGCGGTGACACTTCACTGAACCACACCTCGTCGCCCTTCACGAACAGCTCGACGCCGAACAGGCCCCAGCCGCCAAGGTCGTCGGTGATCGCACGCGAAATCTCTTCGGCACGCGCCAGTGCCGCGCTCGACATCGGCTGTGGCTGCCAGCTTTCGCGGTAGTCGCCGTCCTTCTGCAGATGGCCGATCGGCGCGCAGAACGAGGTGCCACCGGCATGGCGCACGGTCAGCAGGGTGATCTCGTAATCGAAGTCGATGAAACCCTCGACGATGCAGCGGCCGGCACCGGCACGGCCACCGGTCTGTGCGTACTCCCAGGCCGGAGCGATGTCCGCTTCGCTGCGCAGGGTGCTCTGGCCCTTGCCCGAGGACGACATGACCGGCTTGACCACGCACGGCAGGCCGATGGCGGCCACGGCAGCGCGGTATTCGGCCTCGGTATCGACGAAGCGGTAGGGCGAGGTCGGCAGGCCCAGGGTTTCGGCGGCGAGGCGACGGATGCCTTCGCGATCCATGGTCAGGCGTGCGGCGCGCGCAGTCGGGATCACCCGCAGGCCCTGCTCCTGCTCCAGCTGGACCAGGGTCTCGGTATGGATGGCCTCGATCTCCGGCACCACCAGATGTGGCTGCTCCTGGGCGATCAGGGCGCGCAGCGCCATCGCATCGAGCATGTCGATCACGTGCGAGCGGTGGGCGACCTGCATGGCCGGGGCATCGGCGTAGCGGTCAGCGGCGATCACTTCCACGCCCAGCCGCTGCAGCTCGATGGCCACCTCCTTGCCGAGTTCGCCCGAGCCCAGCAGCAGCACGCGGGTGGCGGAGGGGGACAACGGAGTTCCAAGCTTGGCCATGGCGGTTCCAGCAGCGACGTGAAGGCGGGTGGGCATTCTAGCTGGCCGCGCACCCTGACCATGGCATCCGACGAACGGTAGTCGACAAGTGATATCAATTTGATATCTTCAATTCGAACCCTCAAGGACGTACCGCCATGAAAGAGAAGTCGCTTGCCTCCCTCAACGGCCTGGGCACCCTGGCCGGATCCCTGCTGGTCGCGCTGGCGGGTACCGCACTGTTCGTACTCGGGGCGACGACCAGGACCGGTTCCGGCTCACCGAACCTGCTGCTGATGCTGGCCGGCATGCTGGTGATCTTCGCTGCGGTCTTCATCCTGGCCGGCCTGTACACCATCCAGCCCAACCAGGCGGCGGTGCTGAGCCTGTTCGGCAAGTACGTCGGCACCGTCAAGGACAACGGCCTGCGCTGGAACAACCCCTTCTATGCCAAGCGCCGGGTCAGCCAGCGCGTGCGCAACTTCGAGAGCGGCAAGCTGAAGGTCAACGAGCTGGACGGCAGCCCGATCGAGATCGCTGCGGTCATCGTCTGGCAGGTGGTCGATGCCTCCGAGGCCGTCTACAACGTGGACGACTACGAAAGCTTCGTGCACATCCAGTCCGAATCGGCGTTGCGCGCGATGGCCACCAGCTATCCCTACGACCAGCACGAGGAGGGACAGCTGGCGCTGCGCAGCCATGCCAGCGAGATCTCGCAGCACCTGAAGAACGAGCTGGCCGAACGCCTGGCCGACGCTGGCGTGCAGGTGATCGACGCACGCATCAGCCACCTCGCCTACGCCGCCGAAATCGCCCAGGCGATGCTGCAGCGGCAGCAGGCCAACGCAGTGATCGCTGCACGCACGCGCATCGTGGCCGGTGCGATCGGCATGGTTGAAATGGCCCTGGCCGAACTGCAGAAGAACGGCGTGGTGCAGCTGGATGAGGAACGCAAGGCGCACATGGTCAGCAACCTGCTGACCGTGCTGTGCTCGGACCGCGGCACCCAGCCGATCGTCAACGCCGGTTCGCTGTACTGAACCACCCTCGCAACGGGGCGCCCCACCGCCCCGCCAGGAGCTTGCATGAGTGAGAAGAAAGCCTACCCGCTGCGCATCAATGCCGACGTCCTGGCCGCCGCGCAACGCTGGGCTGACGACGAGCTGCGCAGCCTCAACGCGCAGATCGAGTATGTGCTGCGCGACGCCCTGCGCAAGGCAGGCCGCCTGCCGAAACCCACGCCATCTTCAGAGGACAAGGAATGAGCAAGCGCTGGAGCTACCAGACGATCGAGGTCAAGACGTCCATGATGGGCCTGCTCAAGGCCGAGGACATCCAGAGCGAACTGAGCCGCCAAGGCCAACTGGGCTGGGAGCTGGTCAACATCATCATCCCCGCACCGATGCGCCCGGCGATGCTGGTGTTCAAGAAGGAGGCCTGAGCCATGGGCGCCAGCGATCCGAAACAGTACGAGGTGGCCGAGAGCTCGCCGTTGCGCGTGCTGTGGATCGTGCTGCCCCTGCTCGCCGCCTTCGCGGCCTGCTTGTATGCGCAGCTGTACAAGGCGCCGGCCAGTGCCCCCTGGATCGAAGTAACGCTGTCGCCGCCCTGGTTCCGGATGGGCGGCAGTGCCGCCTGGAGTCTGCTGGTGATCGCGGTACTCGGCATCGGGTTGGGCGCAGCATTCTTCCGTCGCCGGGTGGAACTGGCCGACAACGTGCTGGATGTGCGCTCGACGATGTACCGCCGCCGCGTTCCGGTGGCGCAGCTGCGGCTGGACCAGGCCGAGGTGGTCGACCTGCAGCGTGACCCCCGCTATGGCATCCGCTTCAAGACCAACGGCTACGCAATGCCGGGCTTCTATTCCGGCCACTTTCGCCTGCAGGGCGGCGCCAAGGGCTTCGCGCTGGTCACCAACCGCGCGCGCGTCCTCGCCCTGCCGGTCCGCGATGGCAGCACCCTGCTGCTCAGTCTCGATCGGCCACAGGCGCTGCTGGACGCACTGCGCAAGGTGGCCGTGCCGGGCCCGCGGCAGTAAGCTGCGGCGATGCAACGACGCCTGCCCCTGCTGATCAATACCGAAGCCATCGAACTGTGGCCCGCAGACCTGCTGCGTGCGCGCAGCAATCTCGACGCGCGCCTGCTGTCACGAGCGAACTGGGTGCTGCGGCGCAAATGCGATGGCCGTTACCTGGCGGCGGTGGTGGAACACGGCGTGCACGCCATGGTGCCGCGCCTGGCGCGCGAGCCCGGGGCCGAGGAAGCACTGGCCTTGCTGGATGCAGCCGCGGCCCGGCCATTCGGTGCAAATCTGGAAGCGCAGTGGCTGCCCCTCGCCGGCCTGCAGCAGCGCCTGCAGCAGCTCGGCCTGGATGCCCAGCGCTATGCCGACGACAGCGGCCTGCCGCTGGAACCCGAACCGTGCCTGCTGCACTTCGCTGGGCGCGACCGCTTCGCCCGCCCGCTGTGGCTGCGCCGCGGCGCTGCACAGGGCTGGCGGCGGATGCGCCTGCATGCAGCGCGCGATGGCATCGCACTGGATGCAATCTCCGGCTTCCGCAGCCATGCCTACCAGCTGGGCATCTTCGAACGGAAACGAGCGCGCGGGCTGAGCGTGACGGAGATCCTGAAGGTGAATGCCGCGCCGGGGTTCAGTGAACACCATAGCGGCCATGCGCTGGACATCGGCACGCCGGGCGACTCCCCGGCCGAGGAATCGTTCGACGCTACCGATGCGTTCGCCTGGCTACAGGTGCATGCCGGCGCGCATGGCTTCCAGCTGAGCTACCCGCGCGACAACCCGCACGGCATCGTCTACGAACCCTGGCACTGGTGCTGGAGACCGGCCAACGGCTGAGCCCCTCGTGGCGACCGCAAGGCGAAATTCATGGAGCTGTCCGGGCGGATTCCGCGCGCGCCCACCACGAGATGGAACAAGAAGGCAAAGACAGAAGCCGGTCGCTTCGCTCGAAGCCTCTACAACGGATCAGCGCGCGGCTGTTGGGTCCGCCTTCAAGCGAGCCGAGCACCGCAGGCCCGGCGAGGGCGAAGAGGTGCGTGCGATTCTGTAGAGCCGAGCCACGCTCGGCTGCTCTCCGCACCGTCCCTCGACGGGCCGAGGAGCGCAGGGGACCGGTGCGCAGCACCGGCTCGCGGCCGGCGGCGCGTTTCTTTTGGTTACTTTTCTTTTCGCGCGAAAAGAAAAGTAACGCCCATGAACCATCACGATCGCATCGGCATGGGTCGGAGCGACAGCCCTGCGAACGTCACCGCCTCAACGCATTGATCGCCAGCAACACCCATCCGGCCATCATGCTGGTGCCACCGATCGGCGCCATCCGCGTCGGCCACTGCCACAACGCCCCACCCATCAGGCTGCCGGAAAACAGCAGGACACCCAGCAGCAGCACGTACAGCGCCAGGTGTGCGATCGCGCCCTGCGCGCGCGGCCCAAGCGCCACCAGCACCGCGCCATGCGCGAACGCATACAGCGCCGCCATGTTCAGATGCTGCTGCGCCAACGGGTCGGCCACGCCATGCGATGCATAGGCAGACAGGCCGATCGAGGCGGCAGCCAACAGCGCCCCCAGGCAGGCCAGCAGGGAAGGCTTACGTGCGCGACGTTCCAGATTGAACATGAGGGCTCCTTGCGCAGCGCCCCTTGACGGGCGCCGGATGAAAAAAAACGCGCCGCAATGAGCGGCGCGTTTTCGTGTCCAACACTACATGGGTCAGCCGGGGATTACTTGACGGCCCAGTAGATGTCGTAGGTACCTTCCGGGGTGAACGACTTGTCGATGCCGTCCTTCCAGGTTTCGTACGGACGGTCGATGACTTCGTTGCCCGAGGTCACGGCCCAGGCACGCAGGCCGTTGCGCGCCACGTCCAGACCCGCCATGTGGCCGGTGTAGGCCGCATGCGCCGAACGGTGCGGAGCAACGTGCACGTACTTGACCGGAGCGCCGCCGTCGATCTTGACGGTCAGCTCGTCGGCAGCAGCACCTTCAGCACCCTTCTTCTTCACCGGCTGGGCAATGTCGAAAGCGTACTTCTCCTGGCCGAAGTCGGTGGTGATGATGCGGAACGGACCGGCAGCTTCAAGGCCATTGGCCTCCATCACGCGCTTGATCCACTCCTGGTTGTCCTTGATGGACTTGGTGATGGTGTCCTGACCGCGGTCCACGTTGCCGGCGTTGACCACCAGCAGGTTCTCGGCCGGCACTTCAACGATGGCCAGGTCGGTCAGCGGGGCTTCCGGCGTGCGGTAGTCCACGTTCGGCACGGTTGCGAGCATGTTGGCCATGCGCGACAGACCCATCTTGATGTCATCACCGATCTGGCGGCTGACATACAGGCCGGCGTAACGGCCGAACAGGTCGAAGCCGTACTTCACCGAGTAGTCCTGGGTGATCTTGACGTTGCGACCGCCCTTGCCGGTCGGCTCCAGGTTGAAGGTGGTGACCTTGTCGTGACCCTTGGTGGCGTCCTCGATGGCGATCACAACACGCTTGTTCTCTTCGGCTTCGGTGATCTTCCAGGAACCGGTACCCAGGTCCTTGGAGGTGAAGTCGAGGGTGGCACCGACACCCGAGGCCGGGCCGGACAGCTTCAGGTCAACGGCGGGATCGCGCAGTACCAGCGGGTTCCAGTCCTTGAAGCGGCGCAGGCTGCTGACCGTGTCGTACACGATCGTCATCTTGCGGTTGGTCTCGATGCTTTCGGTGATGTGACGCTCGCCCGGCAGACATACGCCAATGATGACGAACAGGCCAGCCACGATCCCCAAGGCGATCAGGAACTCGATAATACGGGTCATTCAGAGAGTCTCCGGGGCCGATCCCACGGCCGGGTTGATTGAAGCGAAGCGCCAATCCTAGCAGGCTTCGCGGGCATTGTTTATCGGGATTGGCGCACCGGTTTCCCTGCCGGCTGCGTATTTGTATGGACAAAGGATTCGAAGGGTAACGCATACCGCTACCCGGCAAGTAGGGGGCAACCCTGGCGGAAACCCGCGACCACGACCCAAGTCTTTGTACTTGAAAGATTTTTTCTCAGACCAGCTGGAGTTCGAACGCCTTCAATACGGCACGCGTACGGTCGCGCACACCCAGCTTGGAAAGGATGTTGGACACGTGGTTCTTGATGGTGCCCTCGGCGACGCCCAGCGAATTGGCGATCTCCTTGTTGGAGAAGCCACTGGCCATCAGCCGCAGGATCTCGGTCTCGCGGTCGGTCAGCGGGTCCGGGCGGTCCAGGCTGACGAATTCATTGCGCATGTGCTCCAGGCCGGACAGCAGGCGCTGGGTTACCGCCGGCTGCACCAGCGATCCCCCGTCGGCCACGGTGCGGATGGCACCGACCAGCTGTGCCAGGGTGACGTCCTTGAGCAGGTAGCCCTTGGCACCGGCCTTGAGCCCGGCCAGCACCAGCTGGTCGTCGTCGAAGGTGGTGAGGATGATGGTCGGCGGCAGCTGTTCCTGCCGCGACAGCACCTGCAGGGCCTCCAGCCCCGACATCACCGGCATGCGCATGTCCATCAGCACCACGTCGGGGCGTACCTGGGGGATCAGCTCGACCGCCTGCCGGCCGTCGCCGGCCTCGGCCACCACCTCGATGCCGTCGTCGAGCGCCAGCAGGGAGCGGATTCCCTGCCGCACCAGGGTTTGGTCGTCGACCAGGCAGACGCGAATCATCAACGCACTCCTTCAGGAACCTTGGTAAGGGCCGCCACCAGCACCGTTGCCGGCACCGTCGCCCGCAGCCGGAAACCCTCACCGGGGCGGGTTTCGATCTGCAGCTGGCCACCACATTGTTGCAGGCGCTCGCGCATGCCGCGCAAGCCATTGCCCACATTGACCATATCCGCGCCGACGCCGTCGTCGCGGGCCTCGACCACCACCCGATCGGGGGCTTCACGGTACACCTTGATCCACAGGTGGCGGGCGCTGGCATGGCGCACCGCGTTGGTGATGATCTCCTGGGTGCAGCGCAGCAGTACGTGGGCCCGCTGCGGGTCCTCCACGTTCAGCGGATCCTCGATCTCCAGCTGGATGTCCAGCGAGGGCACGTTCTCGGTCAGCGGGCGCAGCGCCGCAGCCAGATCGATCGCGCCGGTCTCGCGCAGCTGGCTCACCACCTCGCGCACGTTGCCCAGCAGCAGCTTGGCCAGCGCGTGCGAGCGCTTCACGTGATCGAGGGCCTGGCCCTCGGCCAGGTGCCCGGCGACCTCCAGGTTCAGGGTCAGCGCGGTCAGCTGGTGGCCCAGCAGGTCATGCAGTTCGCGCGAAATGCGGGTGCGTTCGTTTACCCGCGCGCTCTCGGCCAGCAGGGCGCGGGTGGCGCGCAGTTCCGAATTGAGCCGGCGCTGCTCGTCGCGGGCCTCGGTCTGCTGCCGCGCGACCAGGCTGGTCACGAAGATGAACATGGAGAAGCCGCCGTACAGCAGCGACTGCATCACCGCTTCGAACAGCGGGAAGCGCAGCAGCAGGTAATAGACCGGAGCCACGGCCAGCTGGCTGACCAGCAGCCACAGCACGCCCAGCCGTACCGACAGCATCCACGGAATGACCCCGGCGGCCACCATCATCAGGATGCTGCCCAGGCCCGACCCGCTGAGGAAGCTGACCCCCAGCGCCGAGACCGTCAGCAACAGCAGCAGGCCGCGGTCCAGCCAGCTGGTGTGGCTGTCGCTGCGCAGGATGCGGGTCAGCCAGTAGTAGGCCGTGCCGAAGGACAGGTAGGCGACGAACAGCAGGATCGCCCAGCCGCCCATGTCAGCGCGGCTGTGCAGGTTCTCGAACTGCGAGTACGCCAGCGGCAGGCCGACCATGACCCAGGTGAACAGGCCGGCCAGGCGGAGGACGCGGGTATGGCTGAGGACTCCCAACATGCCAGCACTCTACGGGCCCGGCCTGCGTCGCGCACTCCCACGGAAGTCATGCCCCTGCGGTCGCCTGTTCATGCCGCAGCCCACCCCGGGCATGCAATAATCGTGCGCAGGGTCCCTTGATGGACCAACCGCGTTACCCCACGGAGTCACAATGTCGATTGTCATCCGCGACGTGCGCGAGCACGAGCTCGATTCCGTCCTGGCTTTGAACAACAATGCTGGCCTGGCCATCCTTCCCCTGGATGCGGCCCGCCTGCGCCTGTTCTATGAAACTGCTGAATACTTCCGCGTCGCCGAGCGCGACGGCAACCTGGCCGGCTTCCTGATCGGCTTTGGCAGCGACAGCCAGCACGACAGCAGCAATTTCGCCTGGTTCAAGCAGCAGCTGGACACCCCGTTCTTCTATATCGACCGCATCGTGGTCGCCAGCCGCCGTCGTGGCGGCGGCGTCGGCCGTGCGTTCTATGCCGACGCGCAGAGCTTCGCCGAGCTGCGCTACCCGCAGATGACCTGCGAAGTCTTCCTCGACCATGGCGCCGATGCCGCCCTGCTCTTCCACGGCAGCTTCGGCTTCCGCGAGCTGGGCCAGAACACGATGCCGCAGGTCGATGTGCGCGCCAGCATGCTGGCCAAGGAACTGTGCAGCTACCCCTGGGTCAAGGAGACCTACGGCGGCAAGCTGCCGGATGTGGCATGGACACGCGCACGGCAGCTGCCGGCGCAGGCACAGCGGCCGACGGGGACCTGAGCGTGGCGGTTAACTTCGATTACGAACAGGCCGGTGAACTGAAGATCGGCCAGGTGGGCATCGCCAACCTGCGCATCCGTACCCTTGATGTCGAACGCCTCGTGCAGGAAATGCGCGAGCGCGTGACCCGCGCCCCGAAGCTGTTCGGCCGCGCCGCGGTGATCCTCGACTTCGGCGGCCTGAGCCAGGTGCCGGATGTGGCCACCGCGCAGGCGCTGGTCGACGGCCTGCGCAGCGCCGGCGTGCTGCCGGTGGCGCTGGCCTATGGCACCAGCGCGATCGACCTGCTCTCGCAGCAGCTCGGCCTGCCGCTGCTGGCCAAGTTCCGCGCGCAGTACGAGCGTGCCGAGGCCGAACCGGCCCCGCCGCCGCCTGCACCGGAGCCGCGCCGCGCAGCCCGTGCCGAACCGAAGCCGGCCCCGGCAACGCCGGTGGCCAAGGTGGCCGACGCGGCTGCACCGAAGCCGGGCCGCATGCAGCTGGGCAACGTGCGTTCGGGCCAGCAGCTGTACGCGGAAAACTGCGACCTGACCGTGATGGCCACCGTCGGCGCCGGCGCCGAGGTCATCGCCGATGGCAGCATCCACATCTACGGCACCCTGCGCGGCCGCGCGCTGGCAGGGGCCCAGGGCAACACCGCGGCACGCATTTTCTGCCGTGATTTCCATGCGGAACTGGTCGCCATTGCCGGCCATTACAAGGTACTGGACGATGTCCCGGACAACCTGCGCGGCAAGGCCGTGCAGGTCTGGCTGGAACAGGACCAGATCAAGATCGCTGCGCTGGACTGACGCAGCCCCCAAACAGAATCATCAGGAGAAGTCCTTTGGCTGAAATCATCGTAGTCACCTCCGGCAAGGGCGGCGTCGGCAAGACCACTTCCAGCGCGAGCCTGGCCTGCGGCCTGGCGCGGCGCGGCAAGAAGGTGGCGGTGATCGACTTCGACGTCGGCCTGCGCAACCTCGACCTGATCATGGGCTGCGAACGCCGCGTGGTGTATGACTTCGTCAACGTCGTGCACGGCGAAGCCACCCTCAAGCAGGCCCTGATCAAGGACAAGCGCTTTGACAACCTGTACGTGCTGGCCGCCTCGCAGACCCGCGACAAGGACGCACTGACCCAGGAAGGCGTGGGCAAGGTCCTGAAGGACCTGGCCGCCGACGGCTTCGAGTACATCATCTGCGACTCCCCGGCCGGCATCGAGAAGGGCGCCTTCCTGGCGATGTATTTCGCCGACCGCGCGGTGGTGGTGGTGAACCCGGAAGTGTCGTCGGTGCGCGACTCCGACCGCATCATCGGCCTGCTCGACTCGAAGACCCACAAGGCCGAGTCCGGCCAGGACGTGCCGGCCTTCCTGCTGCTGACCCGCTACACCCCGGTGCGCGTGGAAAGCGGCGAGATGCTGAGCATCGCCGACGTCGAGGAAGTGCTCGGCCTGAAGGCGATCGGCGTGATCCCCGAATCGGGCGACGTGCTCAACGCCTCCAACAAGGGCGAGCCGGTCATCCTGGATGTCGAATCCGCTGCCGGCCAGGCCTATGAAGACGCCGTCGCGCGCATCCTCGGCGAAGAACGCCCGATGCGCTTCACCAACGTCGAGAAGAAGGGCTTCTTCAGCAAGCTGTTCGGAGGGTAAGCATGGGCCTGTTTGATTTCCTCAAAGCGAAGAAGACCACCGCCGAAACCGCCAAGAACCGCCTGCAGATCATCATTGCGCAGGAACGCAGCCACCGCGGTGGCCCGGACTACCTGCCGCTGCTGCAGCGCGAGCTGCTGGAAGTGATCAAGAAGTACGTGAACATCGACGTCGATGCGGTGAAGGTCGACCTGGTGAAGGATGGCCAGCACGACGTGCTGGACATTTCCGTGGCGCTGCCCGAAGGCCCGGACAAACCCTGATCCCCTGCCCCGCCCGTGCCTGCATGGGCGGGGCTGCCTGACCCGCATGACCGATACGACAACCGCCGTGGACATCACCTGCGTGGGCGACATCGCCTTCGCCGACGCGCAGCGCCTGCTCGCCGCGCATGGCCTTCGGCTGCACCACGTGGCGCCCGGCGAACCGATTCCCGGCAGTTACTGGGGCGAGCCAGAGGCCGGCATCATCGCCAGCAACGTGTACGTGCGCGATGACACGCCCGTGCACTCGATGCTGCATGAGGCCTGCCACCTGATCGTACTGCCACCGGAGCGGCGTGCGCAGGTGCATACCGATGCCACCGACTCGGTGGCCGAGGAAGACGCGACCTGCTACCTGCAGATCGTGCTGGCCGGGCAGCTGCCCGGTGTCGGCAGCCAGCGGCTGATGGCCGACATGGATGCCTGGGGATATACGTATCGGCTGGGATCTACGAAAGCGTGGTTTGAACAGGACGCCGAAGACGCGAAGGCGTGGTTGATCGAACGCGGATTGCCGGTGGCGTAAAGCCGCGGGCGCGGTTGACCACGGGCGCGTGGCGACGCGCCGGACCTTGCGGCGCCCCTCTTTTCACTCGGCGCGGTTTGAACAGGACGCCGAAGACGCGAAGGCGTGGTTGATCGAACGCGGATTGCCGGTAGCGTGATGCATCGGTAGTGCCGGTGGCATAACCCATCGTTCCCAGCAGCACGCCGACCGGCGCCAGGGCCGGATGGAACGCCGCGGCCACCACCGGCGCCGAGGCTGGGCCACCAATGTTCGACTGCGAACCGATGGCGAAATAGAAGAACGGCACCTTCAGCAGCTTGCCCAGGCACCACAGCAGCACGATGTGCACGCTGATCCAGATGATGCCCAGCAGGAACAGCCACGGGCGATCCAGCAGCGCCAGCAGATCCATCTGCATGCCGATGCAGGCGATCAGGAAGTACAGCAGCAGCGAGCCCAGGCGCGATGCGCCCGCACCTTCCAGGTTGCGCGCACGGGTGAAACTGAGGCTGAGGCCGAGCGTGGTCGACAGCACCACCACCCACACGAACGGCGCGTCCAGGCTGAACTGCGCAGCCCAGCTGACATTCGCCTTGAACCACGCCGCCAGCGGTGCGCCAATGGCGTGAGCCAGGCCGACACCGCCGAAGGCCACCGCCACGATCAGCATCAGGTCGGTGAGGCTGGGAATGCGCTCGTGTTCGGCCTGGAAGCGCGCGATGCGCTCCTTCAGCTCATCGATGGCCGAGGTATCGGCGCCACTGCGCGCGTCGATCTTCGCCGCGCGCCCGGCCAGGAAGATCAGCGCGGCCATCCATACGTAGCCGACCCCCACGTCGACCACCGCGAACTGTCCGAAGGTGGTCGCATTGACGTCGAACACTTCACGCATCGCCAGCATGTTGGCGCCGCCACCGATCCAGCTGCCCGCCAGCGCGGCCATGCCGGCCCAGGTGTCGCCGGCCACGGTTTCCGGATGCACGGCACGCATCAGCAGGAACGCCACCACCGCACCGAGCATGATGCTGGCCGAGGCCCCCAGGTACATCAGCACCAGCTTCGGGCCAAGCCGCAGGATGCCCTTGATGTCGACCGCAAGGGTCAGCAGGATCAGCGCCGCCGGCAGCAGAATGTCGCGCGCGATCGGGTTGTAGAGCCGGGTGTTCTGCCCGTCGATCAGGCCGACGGTGTTGTAGATGCCGGGAATCAGGTAACACAGCAGCAGTGCCGGCACGAAGGTGTAGACGCGCTTCCACAGGCCCTGCTCCCGCGAGGCGGTCCAGAACACGGCGCCAAGGGTGGCGGCGATCAAACCGAAGACGACGATGTCGTTCTGGATCAGGGCAGTCGAAGGCATGCAGGCGCTCTGGTAGAGCCGGCCGCTGGCCGGCTGCTGTTGGCGGCAGATCAGGAAGGTGTGCCGACCAACGGTCGGCACCCACCGGTAATGCAGATGGTGAAACGAAAGCGCCGCCCCTAAGGGCGGCGCTGCAATCATCAATTGCCGATGTGCTGCTTCAGCCAGGCATTGACGGTGTCATGCCACAGGATGCTGTTGTTCGGCTTCAGCACCCAGTGGTTTTCATCCGGGAAGTACAGGAACTTCGATTCGATGCCCTGGCGCTGGGCGGCGGTGAATGCGGCGAGGCCCTGCTCGACCGGAATGCGGAAGTCCTGCTGGCCGTGGATGACCAGGATCGGCTTCTTCCAGTCCGCCACGTGGTTGACCGGATTGAACTTCTCGTAGTTGGCGGCCTTCTGGTACGGCGTGCCGCCCTGCTCCCACTCGGTGAACCACAGTTCTTCGGTGGCGTAGCCCATCATGCGCTGGTCGAACACGCCGTCGTGGTTGACCAGGCACTTGAACGGGCCGTTCCAGTTGCCGGCGATCCAGTTGACCATGAAGCCGCCGTAGCTGGCGCCCAGCGCGCAGGCCTTGTCACCGTTGAGGAAGGCGTACTTCTTCAGCGCCGCATCCCAGCCCTTCTGCAGGTCTTCCAGCGGGCGGTCGCCCCAGTGCTGGCTGATCGCATCGGTGAATGCCTGGCCATAGCCGGTGGAGCCGTGGAAGTCGATCATCACCACCGCGTAGCCCTGGCCCGCGTAGGTCTGCGGGTTCCAGCGGTAGCTCCAGCCATTGCCGAAGCTGCCCTGCGGGCCGCCGTGGATCAGGAACGCCACCGGGTAGGACTTGCCTTCCTGGTAGTTGTGCGGCTTGACCACGTAGCCGTGCACGGTGTCGTTGTTCCAGCCCTTGAACTCGAACTGCTCGTAGTCGCCGAAGGACACGTCCTTCAGCACCTCGCCTGCGGCCGGGGTCAGCGCGCGCAGTTCGCCGATGGCTTCGCCCGTGGCCGGCAGCAGGCCGACCAGCACCTGGTCGTTGCTCTTCAGGCTGTTGCGGGTGATCGCCACGCTGTTGCCGGCCACGTCGACCGCGGTCACGCTGCCGTCGCCGATCAGCTTGGTGGCCTTGCCGCTGGCCACGTCGATCTGGAACAGCGGGTGTTCGCCGAGATCATCGGCAGTGGTGTAGATGCTGGCGCCGTCGGCGGACAGGGTGATGCCACCGGCCGAACGATCCCACTGCGGGGCAATCTCGCGGGTCTTGCCGCTGGCAACGTCCATCGCCATCAGGCCGAAGCGGTCGGCCTCGAAGCCCGGGCGCTTCATCGCGCGGTAGAACAGCGTCTTGCCGTCGGCACTGAACACCGGGCCGGCATCCCAGGCCGGGTTGGAGGCCGTCAGGTTGACCGGCGCCTGCTTGCCGGCGGCGTCGAAGCGGTACAGGTCGAAGTTGGTCGACCACGGCTCCTGCTTGCCGGCCACGCGGATGCTGGCCACCACGCTGGCGCCGTCCGGCGACCAAACGAAGTCGTCATTGCCGCCGAACGGCTTGGACGGCGCATCACCATCGATGGTCGCGCTCAGCGCCGAAGCGCCCTTGACTGCACCGGCCTTGGCTGCCGGCAGCGGAGCGACGAACAGGGTATTGCGGCGACCGTCGTTCCAGGTGTCCCAATGGCGCACGAACAGCGAATCCCACACCTGGCCGCTGGCCTTGGCGTCCTTCTTTTCCTTCAGCTTCTTCTCGGTGCAGGCCAGGTCCGAGGCGCACGCCTGGAACACGCCGGCGCTGAACAACACGCGGTCGTCCTGCGGCGACACACGGTAGCTGTCCACGTCGACGGGGAAGTCGGTCAGCTGGCGCGGGGTGCCGCCGCTGATCGGCTGCGCGTACAGCTGCTGGCTGCCGTTCCTGGCACTGAGGAAATACACGGTCTGGCCATCGGCCGACAGCGAAGCGGAATTGACGTTCCAGCCGGCCGGGGTGATCTGCTTCGGCGGCGCTGCGTCGCGGGTGCGCAGGTTGCGCGCGAACAGCGCCGTCGAGGCCTTCAGGTTGGCGTCCACGCTGCGCTTGGCGAACACCACGGTGCCGCCGTCAGCGGTCAGTACCGGCGCGGAGACGCGGTCCATGGCCACCATGTCGCGGACTTCCAGGCCGCGGGCAGCGGCGACGCTGGGCAGGGCGGCCAGCAGGCTCAGTGGCAGCAGGGCATGACGCAGTTTCATCGGGGTCTCCGCAGGACGGCAAAAAACCGATGGTAGGCCCGCATGGCCGGGGCTGCCAAGGCCATCGGTCATGGCTGCAGGCGGGCAATCGCCAGAAACAGCAAACCCCGCCTAAGCGGGGTTTTGCGGTAGTGGGGGGGGGGGGGGGGGGGGGCCCCCCCCCCCCCCCGCCCGCCCGCGGCGGGGCCCCCGCGCGGCGCCCCCCCCCCCCCCCCCCCCCCCCCCCCCCCCCCCCCCCCCCCGCCCCGCGTGGGGGGGGGGGGGGCTTGTGGCCCCCCCCCCCACACACCCCCCCCCCCCCGCCCCCCAGGCTCCCCCCGCGCGCCCTGCCCGCCGGCACCGAC
>NZ_JBAWUK010000063.1:0-21083 GCF_037079935.1 Stenotrophomonas maltophilia group sp. Smal12
AAATTATTGGTGTGTTTTTTTTTAAAAGTGTGTGTTAAATTTTTTTGTAGAGTATAAAAGATGTTTGTGGTGGGGCCGGGCCGGGGGCAAGGGACTACACGGCGGGGTGGGTTGTTTTTGGTGGGGGGGGGGGATTCTTGGGGGGCGCCGCGGGGGCCCCCCAACGGGGATGGGGGCGGGGGGGGGCGGCCGGGGGGCCCGCCACCCCCGGCAGTTCTGCCCGGTACGCGCTAGACTGTTGGTCTTTCTGCCTTTCTTTTCGCCGACTCATGTCCGAGCACACCCCCGCCAGCCCCGAGACCCCCGCCGACAGCCACGAGAAGCGCGATTTCATCCGCCAGATCGTGCGCGAGGACCTGGCCAGCGGAAAGCACCAGGCGATCAAGACCCGCTTCCCGCCGGAGCCGAACGGCTACCTGCACATCGGTCATGCCAAGTCGATCTGCCTGAACTTCGGCATCGCCGGCGAGTTCAGCGGCGTCTGCAACCTGCGCTTCGACGACACCAACCCGGCCAAGGAAGATCCGGAATACGTGGCCGCGATCCAGGACGACGTGCGCTGGCTGGGCTTTGAGTGGAACGAGCTGCGCCATGCTTCGGACTACTTCCAGGCCTATTACCTGGCCGCCGAGAAGCTGATCGAACAGGGCAAGGCCTATGTCTGCGACCTGTCGGCTGAAGAAGTGCGCGCCTACCGCGGCACCCTGACCGAGCCGGGCCGTCCGTCGCCATGGCGCGACCGCAGCGTCGAGGAAAACCTCGACCTGTTCCGCCGCATGCGCGCCGGTGAATTCCCGGATGGCGCGCGCACCCTGCGCGCGAAGATCGACATGGCCAGCGGCAACATCAACCTGCGCGATCCTGCGCTGTACCGCATCAAGCACGTCGAGCACCAGAACACCGGCAACGCGTGGCCAATCTACCCGATGTACGACTTCGCCCATGCGCTGGGTGATTCGATCGAGGGCATCACCCACTCGCTGTGCACGCTGGAATTCGAAGACCACCGCCCGCTGTACGACTGGTGCGTGGACAACGTCGATTTCGCCCATGACCACGCGCTGACCCAGCCGCTGGTCGATGCCGGGCTGCCACGCGAAGCGGCCAAGCCGCGCCAGATCGAGTTCTCGCGCCTGAACATCAACTACACGGTGATGAGCAAGCGCAAGCTGATGGCGCTGGTCACCGAACAGCTGGTGGACGGCTGGGAAGACCCGCGCATGCCGACCCTGCAGGGCCTGCGCCGCCGTGGCTACACCCCGGCCGCGATGCGCCTGTTCGCCGAGCGCGTGGGCATCAGCAAGCAGAATTCGCTGATCGACTTCAGCGTGCTGGAAGGTGCACTGCGCGAGGACCTCGACAGCGCCGCACCACGCCGCATGGCGGTGGTCGATCCGGTCAAGCTGGTGCTGACCAACCTTCCGGAAGGCCACGAAGAACTGCTGACCTTCAGCAACCACCCGAAGGACGAGAGCTTCGGCAGCCGCGAAGTTCCGTTCGCCCGCGAAGTGTGGATCGATCGCGAGGACTTCGCCGAAGTGCCGCCGAAGGGCTGGAAGCGCCTGGTGCCGGGCGGCGAAGTGCGCCTGCGTGGCGCCGGCATCATCCGCTGCGACGAAGTGATCAAGGATGCCGACGGCACCATCATCGAACTGCGCGGCTGGCTCGATCCGGAATCGCGTCCGGGCATGGAAGGCGCCAACCGCAAGGTCAAGGGCACCATCCACTGGGTCAGCGCCGTGCACGGCGTGCCGGCCGAGATCCGCCTGTACGACCGCCTGTTCTCGGTGCCGAACCCGGATGACGAATCGGAAGGCAAGACCTACCGCGACTACCTGAACCCGGAGTCGCGCCGTACCGTCACCGGCTATGTCGAGCCGGCCGCAGCCAGCGCCGCACCGGAGCAGTCGTTCCAGTTCGAGCGCACCGGCTATTTCGTCGCCGACCGCCGCGATCACACCGAAGCCAAGCCGGTGTTCAACCGCAGCGTGACCCTGCGCGACACCTGGTCGGCCTGAGGACCTGCGCGGGCGCCGGGATGGCGCCCGCACACTTCCGACGATGATCACCGCCCTGTCCGCCCTGCTCTGGTTCATCTCGCAGCATCCGCTGCTGACGTTCTTTGCAGCAATGGTGTTGGCCGGGCTGGTCTCGTGGTGGCGGCGTTCGCCGGTCTACGCCATCGTGGTGTTTCCGCTGGCGATGCTCAACATCTTCCTCGGCAGCTTCCTCAACGCCACTTTCCTCAATGCGGTGGGCGAGCGCGGTGAAGCCGTGATCGTGAAGGCCGAGGAAACCAATTCCACGCTCAACGAACAGTACATCTGGCGTTACGAAGCGGTGTTGCGCACCGCCAAGGGCCGCGACGTGGAGGTGGTGTTCCATACCAACACCGCCTCGCTGTGGCCGCTGGAGAACGCCATCCGTATCCCTGCGCAGGACCAGCCGTTCGTCGTGAAGTACACGCCGGGCTTCCCACGCAACTTCGTCATCCTCACCAACGAATCGCCGCACGGCATCGCGCAAGCCCGTGCCAGCGCGCGCGAGCGGGTGGAGGTGGCGGCGCGCAAGCTGCACTTCAGCCCGGGCAATGCCGGTTTCCGCGCGGACTATCGCCGCGAGCTGGAAAGCTGGCTGCGCGACCACGGCAACGACCCGCAGCAGCAGTCCGACGCGCAGCGCTATCGCGCCGAACTGGATGCGCTCAACCGCTAGCACCAGGCCCGGCCTGGATGCTCCACCCGATCCATCCACAGGCCCGACATGACCACGACGTCCACCGCCCTCCTCCCACTGCTGCAGCAGGCGCTGCAGGACGCCAGCGTCGCCAGCCGCATCGACGGCAACGCGCTGCTGCTGGACAGCGGACTGCGCCTGACCCCACATGCGATGGCCGCACACGCGCGCGACAACGGCGGCTGGCAGACCTCCACCGTCATCGAAAGCCAGCATCCGCTGCTGTTCGCTGACGGCCTGTTCGAGTACCAGCACGCCAACGGTACCGATGAACAGGCATCGCTGCTGGCCGGCTTCCAGGCCTGGGCACGGGTGGACCTGGTGACCCTGCAGACCGCGATCGGCGCCGAAGACGCACAGGGCCTGCCGATGATGGGCCTGACCTATCCGGCCGGCGATGACGGCCAGGAACACGAACGCACCGTGGTGCTGGGTCCGCTGGCGCATTACCGCGAGCACGAGGTGGACGCCAGCACCTGCAGCGAGGACGACCATGGGTCCTGTCCGTGCTGCCTGTTCACCAGGAGCATGGACGCCTTCGACGAACTGCTGAAAGCGCGCCCGTTCCTGGCCATCCGCCTGTTCGCCTCGCGCGATGCCGATGGCCAGTGCGAGGTCGATTGCCGGGTCAATGGCCACGACTTCGCCGCTGCCCTGCCATTGCTGCGCGCGTATGCCGCCAGCTGGCCGCAGGCCGGGCTGGAGTTCCGCAAGCAGTACGTGGTGATCCGCACCGGCTCGCCCGGCTGACCCACCGCCACACCCGATACAGGCCGGTGCGGCTACACTGCGCGCCGGTTTCCCAAGCAACCGCACCTTCTTCCATTCCCTACGAGGCACCCCCGCGATGCTGTACGCGCAAGTCCACCTGACCCTTCCCGCCTGGATCCACGACCAGATCGACCTGGATCGTCGATATCCGGGCGATGAGGCCAAGGTCGCGCTGGCGATCGAGCTGTCGCGGTTGAACGTCGAGCACGCCAGTGGCGGCCCGTTCGGCGCCGTGGTGTTCGGCCCGGATGACAAGGTGATCGCCGCCGGCGTGAACCGGGTGATGCCGCACGCCACTTCGCTGGCGCATGCCGAGAACATGGCCTCCATGCTGGCCCAGCAGCGCCTGCAGACCCCGCGCCTGAACGCGGTGCTGTCGCCGGTCACCCTGGCCACCAGTTCGCAGCCATGCTGCCAGTGCTACGGCGCCACCGTATGGGCGGGCATCGACCGCCTGCTGATCGGTGCCAGTGCAGCCGACGTCGAAGAACTGACCCCGTTCGACGAAGGCCCGCTGCCGGCCGACTGGGTCGGCGAGCTCAACAAGCGTGGCATCGAAGTGGTGCAGGGCCTGAACCGCGACGCCGCGCGCAGCGTGCTGCGTGCCTATGGGGAAAGCGATGGCGCCCGTTACTGAAACCGGCATCGGCCTGCTGTGCCTGTGCCGGCAGGGTTTCGAGCCCGAGCTGGCCGGCGAACTGCAGTTCCGTGCCGGCGAAGCCGGTTTCGCCGGTTATGCGCGCACCCAGCGCAATGACGGCTACGTGCTGTTCATGTGCGACGAGGCCGCGGCGCTGGCACCGCGCCTGCGCTGGCGCGAACTGATCTTCGCGCGGCAGAAGCTGGTTGTGCTCGCTGAGCTGCCACAGCTGGATCCGGCCGACCGCATCACGCCGATGCTGGAGGTGCTGGCCGATGCGCCGCGCTTCGGCGACCTGTGGGTGGAGCATCCCGATTCCGACGCTGGCAAGCCGTTGTCCGGGCTGGCGCGTGCCTTCGGCAACGCGTTGCGCCCGGCGCTGCGCAAGGCCGGCAAGCTCAGCGACAAGCCGAACACCCGCCTGCCGCGCCTGCATGTGGTGTTCGTCGACGGTACCCACGCCTTCGTCTGCGTGGCCGACCCGGCCGACAGCGCGCCGTGGGCACTGGGCATTCCGCGCCTGAAGCTGCTGCCCGAAGCGCCTTCGCGTTCGGCGCTGAAGCTGGACGAAGCGCTGCTGACCCTGCTGACGCCGGAAGAACGCGAGACGCTGGCCAAGCCCGGCATGCGCGCGGCCGACCTTGGCGCCGCCCCAGGTGGCTGGACCTGGGTGCTCACCCGGCAGCACATGCACGTGCTGAGCATCGACAATGGCCCGCTGCGCCAGCACGTGCTGGACACCGGCCTGGTCGAGCACCTGCGCGCCGATGGCTTCCACTGGCATCCGGAACAACCGTTGGACTGGATGGTCTGCGACATGGTCGAGCAGCCGCGCCGCGTCGCCGAACGCATGGCCACCTGGTTCCGCGAGGGCTGGTGCAGGCATGCGATCTTCAATCTGAAGCTGCCGATGAAGAAGCGCTGGGACGAGACCCGGCTGTGCCTGGACCTGTTCCAGGACCAGGCCGGCAAGCCGCTGGTGGTGCGCGCCAAGCAGCTCTATCACGATCGTGAAGAGATCACCGTGCTGGCCTCGCCGCTGCGCTGATCCGTCATCGGCGGCACAGGTTGCCGGGAGTACGCTCCCGGTACCCTCTGGCAAGGAGCCTGTCATGAACCTTCCCCGTTCCGCCGTGCTGGTGGCCACCCTGCTGGCTTCGGTACCGGCGATGGCCCAGCATGGTCCGTCCACCCCTGCGCAGAGCCAGCCGCTGGGCCCGACCGGCGGCGCCATCCGTCAGCAGCCCCTGGATGCCGGCCGCGTCACCGGCAGCGTCGATATTCCGCAGCCGGCCGGCGAGGCACAGGTGACCGTGCGCTCGCTGGAACCCAGCAGCGTGGTTGGCCAGTACCGCATCCGCTTCAGCGACCTTGACGTGAATGGCGACGGTTTCATCAGCCGCGAGGAAGCACAGGCCAACCCGGCGCTGGCCGATGAGTTCAATGCGTTGGACGTGAAGCGTCGCGGCAAGCTGGATCGTGCAGACCTGGCCGGTTGGCTGGTGGATTGAAAAAGGGGACGGAGGGGATTAAGTCGTATGTGCACATACGACTTAATCCCCTCCGTCCCCTTTTTTGATCACCGACGGCGCGCGCACGATCCGCTATCGGTAGGTGCCAAAGCGGCGTCCCGTGGTTGGTAACACGCCAGCGACGCCCGTCGCGTCGTGCGGTCTGAATTCCGGTCAGACGCCGGCGGCGCGCTTCCAGAACGCCTGCACCAGCGGCGGCCATCGGCCGACGCAGCCCAGCGCACGGCCCCGGGCCAGGGTCAGGTGCATTTCGTCGTTGGAGAACAGGCGGTTGATCGCATCGAAGCTGTAGGCGGCGATGTGGTTGTCGCTCCGCCGTTCACGTGCCCAGCGCTGCAGGCGCTGCGGCGACAGCCGCGGTTGGCCGCGGCGCTCTGCCGAGGGTGCCAGCCACTGCTGCAGGGCGGCGACATCACGCAGCCCCAGGTTCACGCCCTGCCCGGCCAGCGGATGCACCACATGCGCCGCGTCACCCAACGCCAGCACACGACCGGCCACGTAGTGACGGGCCAGCTGGCGGCGCAGCGGGAATGCCGCACGCGATGAGGCCAACCGCAGCTCACCCAGGCGTGCCGCGAAGGCGCGGGTCAGTTCGCGGTTGAAGCTGTCCTCGTCCAGCGCCAGAACACGCGCCGCCTCGTCCTCGGGCAGGGTCCAGACGATCGAGCTGCGGCGTTCGGCCACCGGCAACAACGCCAGCGGCCCGCTTGGCAGAAAGCGCTGCCAGGCCGTGGCCTGGTTGGGAAGATCGCTGTCCACGTAGGCCACCACGCCACGCTGGTGGTAGTCATGGCGTTCCACCTCGATCCCGGCCAGCTGGCGGAGGGTCGATTCGGCGCCGTCGGCGGCCACCGCCAACGCCGCTTCCAGGCGACGCCCGTCATCCAGGCGCAGGCGCACGCCGTCCTCGTCCTGCTCCAGCGCGTCCACCCGTGCCGGGCAGTGCAGCTGCACACCCGCCGCCGGCAGCGCCGACCACAGGCGGTCCTGCAGCAGCCCGTTCTCGACGATGTAGCCCAGTTCGCGACGGCCGAAGCGATCGGCGTCGAACAGCAGATCCTCGCCACCGGCAGCGTCCCACACCTGCATGCGCCGGTAGGGCCATGCACGGGCCTGCGCGATCGCCGGCCACACACCAAGACGATTCAGCAGCTGTACGTTGTCGGCAGCGAAGGCGAACACGCGCAGGTCCGGCTGTGCGGCCTGCCACGGCGCCGGTTCGCGACCTTCCACCAGCGCCACCGACAGGCCAGCATCAGCCAGCGCCAGCGCACACGCGGCACCGACCACGCCACCGCCGATGATGGCCACATCAAGACGCGCGCGCCGGCTCATGCCGCTTCTCCACGGCACAGCCGCGGCACCTCGCCGCGGAAGCCCATCGCACCACCGACCAGCATCGATTGCACCGAGGCGCGCTGCGCGGCCACCAGGCCGAGGCTGCGCAGCGGCCGCATCAACGGCGCCGGATTGCTGGTCAGGCGCGCAAGCCCGCCGGAGAACGCCACCGTCTGCCGGCGGTCCTCTTCGCGGCGCGCGACATAGGCCTGCAGCAGTGCATCGCTGCCGGCATCCTCATGCGCATCCTCCAGCAGTTCAGCCAGGGTCAGCGCATCGCGCAGGCCCAGGTTGAAGCCCTGCGCCCCCAGCGGATGGATGGTCTGCGCGGCATTGCCGAGCAGCACCGCGCGCTCTCCGGCCAACGCGCGCGCCAGCACCTGGATGAGCGGATAAGCACTGCGCGGGCCGGATTCGAGCAGCCGGCCGGCGCGCCAGCCGATCGCGTTCTGCAGGCGTTGCAGCCAAGCCGCATCGTCCAGCGCCATCACCGCATCGGCCTGGTCGCGCGCAACACCGTGCACGGTGCCGAAGTGGCGATCACCACGCGGCAGCAGGGCGGTCGGGCCGGTATCGGTGAAGCGCTCCCAGGCGGTGCCGTCCGGCGCGCGCTGGCTGCGCACGCGGGCCACGAACAGGGTCTGCTGGAAATCATGGCGGTCGACCTCGATGCCGAGCGCGCCGCGCACGCCACTGGTCGTGCCATCGGCCCCCACCACCAGCCGGGCCTGCAGCACGCGTTCGCCGGTCTCGTCGGCCACCCGCACCTGGCGGTAGCCATCGACCACCTCGCCCAGGCCCAGGAAGCGCATGGGCCGGTAGCGCCGCAGCCGCGGCAGCTCCTGCAGGCGCGCTTCCAGCGCCTGGCCGAAGTCCCGCGCCACCACCACCTGGCCGAACCACGGCCGGTCGTAGTCGGAAGCCTCCAGCTGCACGCGGCCGAAATCGCCGGCGCGGCTGACGTGGATGCGGCGGATCGGGCCCGGCGCCATCGCCAGCTTCTGCATGACCCCCAGCGCGGTCAGCGCATTGACCGTGGCAGCGGCAAAACTGAGGTTGCGCTGGTCGAATACCGCCGGCAGCTCGCCGGCCGGGCTGGCCTCGAGCAGGCCCACATCGCGGCCCAGGCGGTCCAGGGCGATGGCCAGGCTGGCACCGACCAGGCCACCACCGACGATCAGCACGTCATGTCGTTCACTCATGATGTTCATGATACGCGCTCGCCCTGCCCGAACACCCAACATCACCCGACCTGCGCCAACCGGCGCGGCGGGCTAGAATGAAACCTGAATCCGCTCCGGGCCCGCTGCCATGTCCGCCACCGCCAACCGCGCCTTCGTCCTGTCCGTCCTTGTGCTGTTGCTGGCGGCGACCCGGGTCAACCACTTCGCGGCGATCCCCGATGCCTCCTGGGCGGTGTTCTTCATCGGTGGCTTCTACCTGGCCACGTGGACACGCTGGGCGTTTCCGCTGTTGATGGTGTTCGCCGTGCTGGTGGACTGGATCGTGATCCGCAGCAGCGGCCTGGATTTCTGGCAGCACTACTGCGTGTCGCCGGGTTACTGGCTGCTGCTGCCGGCATACTTCTCGCTGTGGGCCGGCGGCATGCTGCTGGGCCGCAACTACCAGGGCGCACGCTGGCCGGTGCTGGCCAAGGGTACGCTGCTGCTGGTGGCCTCGGTGGCGGTCTGCCACCTGCTGGCGCAGGGCGGTTTCTACTGGACCACCCGCAACGTGGCCGAGCCGACGCTGGCCGGCTGGGCGCAGAACTACGCACAATGGTTCGGCCCCTACCTGCGCACCACCGCGATCTACGTGGCGCTGGCGGCGGCATTGCAGCTGGCCGTGGAGCAGGTACTGAAGCTCCAGCAGGCCCGCCGCGACATCCGGCACTGAGCCGCGCCATGGGTCATCGCCTCTCGCGCATCTATACCCGCACCGGCGACGACGGCAGTACCGGCCTCGGCGACGGCCAGCGCGTCGGCAAGGACGACGCCCGGGTGGCGTCCTACGGCACCGTCGATGAAGCCAACGCTGCGCTTGGCCTGCTGCTTGCCACCGCGCTGCCCGAGGATGTCCGCGCGCTGGTGGTGCATCTGCAGCACCAACTGTTCGACCTGGGTGCCGAGCTGTGCATCCCCGGCCACGCCGCCATCCACGCCGCCGATGTCTCGGCACTGGAACAGCAGCTGGACCACTACAACGCCAACCTGCCGATGTTGAAGGAGTTCATCCTGCCGGCCGGTGGCGAGGCCGCCGCACGCTGCCACCTGGCCCGCACCATCGTCCGCCGCGCCGAGCGCGAGACGGTCACCCTGGCCCGCCACGAAGCCGTGCGCAGCGAGGCGTTGCAGTACCTCAACCGGCTGTCGGACCTGTTGTTCGTGCTGGCCCGCGTACTGGCCCGCGCCGACGGCCATGGCGAAGCGCTGTGGCAGCCACAGCAGCGCCAGCGCTGAGTCGGCACGATGCTGGTCTTCACCCATCCGTCCTGCCTGCTGCATGACCCCGGCCCTGGCCATCCGGAGTGCCCGCAACGCCTGCAGCAAGTACTCGATGCCCTGCACGCCGCGTTCCCCGGCCAGCTCGACTGGCGCGAGGCGCCGCCGGCCAAGTTCGGCGAACTGACCCGGGTCCACGACAGTGCCCTGCTCGACTTCGTGCTGCAGCCGCAGAGCGCGCCGCTGCGCCAGCTGGACATGGACACCTGGACCTCGCCGGGCTCGGCCAGTGCCGCCGTGCACGCCGCCGGCGCCGGGGTGGCCGCGGTCGATGCAGTGATGCTGGGCGAGGATCCGCTGGCGTTCTGCGCGGTGCGGCCCCCGGGCCACCACGCCACCAGCAGCACCGCGATGGGCTTCTGCCTGCTCAACAACATTGCCATTGCCGCAGCCCATGCCCGCGACCGCCATGGGCTGGAGCGGATCGCGGTGGTCGATTTCGATGTCCACCATGGCAACGGCACCCAGGACATCTTCCAGCACGACGCCCGGGTCTCGTACTACAGCACCCACCAGGCCGGCCTGTTCCCCAATTCCGGCCTGCGCCGCGACCGCGGTGCCGGCAACCTGATGAACATCCTGCTGCCCCCCGGCAGTGGCGGTTTCCGCTTCCGCAACGTGTGGGCCGACGAGATGCTGCCGGCCATCGACGACTTCCGCCCTCAGCTGCTGCTGATCTCGGCCGGCTTCGATGCCCACCTGCGCGACCCGCAGGCCGACCTGATGCTTGAAACCGACGATTTCGCCTGGATCACCCGGGAACTGCATGCGCTGGCGCGCCGCCATGCGGCCGGCCGGGTGGTCTCGATGCTGGAAGGCGGCTATGACCTGCAGGCCCTTGCCGAGTGCAGCGTGGCCCATGTCCGGGCCCTGCTGCTGCCCCCTCCCGGCAGCATCTCCGGATGAACCCGAGCCGGCAGGCTCCGGCGTCCTTCATTGCCCCTATGCAAGGGATGGGGCAAGCTACCGTCCGTTTTCGCCCGAATCCGAACCGCGTGCGCCGAGCCCTCCGCCTGCTTCCCCTGCCTCTGAGCATCGCCATCTGCCTGCCGGCAATGGCCGATGAAAAGCCGCTCAACTGGGGCCTGTGCCCGGCTACCGACGTGATTCCCGCGTTCACCGATGCCCCCACCCCGGTCCCGGGGCAGGACAAGGCCGCCGCCAGCGCTGCGCGCGAGCAGCAGCCGACCGACATCGAGGGTGACCAGCTGCTGGGCACGACCACCGTGCCGCAGTACGAAGGCAACGTGGCCCTGCGCCGCGGCGACCAGTTCGTCGGCACCGACAAGCTCAGCTTCGATACCGAGAGCGGCAACTACATCGCCGACGGCAATGTCCGCTACCAGGACTCCTCGATCCGCATGGTCGCCAAGCGCGCCGAGGGCAACCAGGAAAGCGACACCCACAAGATCACCGACATCAAGTACCAGCTGGTGTCGCGCCGCGGCAACGGCGATGCCGAGTCGGTCGACCTGCAGGGCGCGGTCGGCCAGATGCACCGCTCCACCTACACCACCTGCGACCCGTCACAGCCGGTGTGGAAACTGTCGGCGCCGCAGATCGAAGTGGACAACGACGAGGGCTTCGGCACCGCCCGCAACGCCGTGCTGCGGATCGGCAAGGTACCGGTGCTGTGGGCGCCGTACTTCAAGTTCCCGATCGACGACCGCCGCAAGACCGGCCTGCTGTTCCCGCAGCTGGGCATGTCCGGGCGCAACGGTTTCGACTACGCACAGCCGATCTACTTCAACCTGGCGCCGAACTACGACGACACGTTGACCCCGCGCTACATGAGCCGGCGCGGCCTGATGCTCGACAACGAGTTCCGCTATCTCTACAACGGCGGCCGCGGTGAACTGCTGACCGCGTTCATGCCCAACGACAAGCTGCGCGACCGCGACCGCGGCCGGGTGATGTTCAGCGGTTACCACAACGTGGACAGCCACTGGCAGGCCCGCGCCAACCTGGCCTGGGTCAGCGACGAGCGCTATGTCGAGGACTTCGCCAACCGCCTGGTCGGGGTGACTGCCTCGAACCTGCAGAGCACCGTGGGCCTGTACGGCACCGGCCGGAACTGGACGGCCGGCATCATGGCCGACCGCTGGCAGCTGACCGACTACACGCTCGATGAAGGCGCGCTGCCGTACAACCGCCAGCCGCGCCTGTACCTCAACTGGGACAAGCCGGTCCTGCCGTGGCTGGAAACCGGCATCTATGCCGAAGCCGTGCGCTTCACACACGACGACATCAACTTCAAGTACGGCGCTGATGCGGGACCCGACCTGCAGTACACGCGCAACGGTCGCCGGAAGACCGAGGGCTTGAATGTGAGCGGCGGCTCGCGTCTGGACGTGAAGCCGTACGTGTCGTTCCCGATCAGCGGCGCGGCCTGGTACATCACGCCGACCCTGGCCTACCGCTATACCGCCTACCAGCTGGATCGCGGCCTGGCCGACGGCGTGGACGGTATCCGTGGCCAGATCCTGCGTTCGCAGGGCATCGACCCGAACACCGCCACACCGGAACAGCTGCGCGGCAACACCTCGCCCAGCCGCAGCCTGCCGATCGGCAGCATCGACGCCGGCCTGTTCTTCGACCGCGAGACCCGTATCGGCGGCAAGTCCTTCCTGCAGACCCTGGAACCGCGCCTGTTCTACCTGCGCACGCCGTACCGCAACCAGGACGAGCTGCCGATCTTCGATACGCGTGACTTCACCTTCAGCTGGGGCCAGCTGTTCCGCGACTCGCGCTATACCGGCGCCGACCGCCAGAACGATGCCAATCAGCTGACCCTGGCACTGAGTACCCGGTTCATCGACCAGACCACCGGCAAGGAACGGTTCTCGGCTTCGATCGGCCAGATCCAGTATTTCGACGAGTCGCGGGTGACCGTCACTCCGGGCGGCGCGCCGGTGGAAAAGGGCAAGTCGGCGTGGATCGCCGACGGCAACTACATGATCAGCGACCGCTGGACCCTGGGTGCCACCTACCAGTGGGACCCGAAGTACAAGCGCGAGGATCTGGCCAGCGTCCGTGCCCGCTACCTGATGCCCAACGATGGCGTGATCAACCTGAGCTACCGCTACCGCATCAACTCGGGCGCCCCGGCCACCGCCAACAAGCACGACCGTACCCCGCTGGAACAGGCCGACCTGTCGTTCCTGTACCCGCTGAATGCGCGCTGGAGCCTGGTCGGTCGCTACTACTACTCGCTGCAGGACAAGGAACCGCTGGAAATCATCGCCGGCGTCCAGTGGGACAGCTGCTGCCTGGCCGTGCGTGCGGTCGCCCGCCGTTACGTCCGCAACCGCGAAGGCGAGATGAACAACGCCATCCAGCTGGAGTTCGTGCTCAAGGGCCTGAGCTCCCTGGGGCAGGACACGGACCGTACCCTGCGCCGTGCTATCCTCGGCTACAACCGCGACGACCTCTATCTCGTGCCGCCGAGCAACACCGGGGCGACCCGGGATGACTACGATCCGAACCTGATCCCATGACCAAGCGCTTCCCCGTTCTTCTCGCCTCGCTGCTGGCGGTGTCCAGCGTGTCCGCCCCCCTGCAGGTACTTGCCCAGGAGGCGCAGCCGCTTGACCGCATCGCTGCCGTCGTCGATGAGGACGTGATCCTGCAGAGCGAGCTCCAGCGTGCGATCGCCAACATCAAGGCGCAGTACGCTGGCCGCGAAAACCAGCTTCCGCCGGAAGACGTGCTCAGCCGCCAGGTGCTCGAACGCCTGGTGCTGGTCAAGCTGCAGGTGGCCCGCGCCCAGGGCAGCGGGATCCGTGTCAGCGACCAGGAGCTGAACCAGGCGATGAACGCCATTGCCCAGCAGAACGGTTCGAACCTGGACGCGCTGCGCCAGCGCCTGGCCCATGACGGTATCGATTTCAACGATTTCCGTGCGTCGGTGCGTGACGAGATCACCGTGCAGCGCCTGCGCCAGAGCTTCGCGCAGAGCCGCATCAGCGTCAGCGAGGGTGAAGTCGACGCCGCGCTGAAGCAGCAGGCCGCGGTAGGCAACCAGTACCACCTGGCGCACATCCTGATCGCCCTGCCCGACGGTGCCAACGCCGACCAGATCGCCACCGGCCAGAAGAAGGCCGATGGCGTGAAGGCCCTGCTGGACAAGGGCGAGCTGGACTTCAACGCGGCGGCCGTGCGCTATTCGGACAGCCCGAACGCACTGGAAGGCGGCGATCTGGGCTGGCGCAGCCTGGATGAAATCCCGCAGGCCTTTGCCCAGTTGATGGAAAAGATGAAGCCGGGCGAGGTGGTCGGCCCGATCCGCGGCCCGAGCGGCTTCCAGCTGCTGAAGCTGGTGGAAGTGCGTGACAGCAGTTCCGCCGCCGGTGAGCAGACGGTCACCGAGTACCACGGCCGCCACATCCTGGTCCGCGTGGACGACAACCAGACCGATGCCGCTGCCAAGGCCAAGATCGATACCCTGCGCGCCCGCATTGCTGGCGGCGCCGACTTCCAGACCGTTGCCAGGGAGTCTTCCGAGGACAACAACAGCAAGGGCCAGGGCGGTGATCTCGGCTGGTTCCCGGCTGACGCGTTCGGTCCGGCCTTCGGCCAGCAGGTGAGTGGCCTGCAGGATGGTGGGGTCAGCCAGCCGTTCCGCACCGACGCCGGTTGGCACATCGTGCGGCGCGTGGCGACCCGCCAGACCGACGTGACCACCGACAACCAGCGTGCCCAGGTCCGCGAGACCATCGGCCGTCGGAAGCTGGAAGACGAGTACAACCGCTTCCTGCAGGAACTGCGTGGCGAAGCCTACGTCAGTTTCCGCAGCGGCGACCGCGCGGAAAACACCGCCACTCCGCCGCAGTCCTGACCGATGCGCCCCGAGCTCGCTCTGGTACCGGGCGAGCCCGCCGGGATCGGCCCGGAGCTGTGTGTCCGCCTCGTCCAGCAGCCGCGTGAAGATTGCCGGCTGCTGGCCTTCGCCGACCCGGACACCCTGCGCGCGGCCGCGGCCGCGCTGAACCTGCCCCTGCAACTGCTGCCCGAGGACGCCGAAGCACGCGTCCCGGGCGATCTGCGCCTGCGCGCCGTCCGCAACGCGGCGCCCAGCCACTTCGGCCAGGCCGATCCGGCCAATGCGAGCGCGGTCATCGGTGCCCTGCTCGGCGCCGGCCAGGCCTGCCTGTCCGGTGAGCTGCACGGTGTGGTGACCGGCCCGGTACACAAGGCGGTCATCAACGAAGGCGGCATTGCCTACAGTGGTACCACTGAACTGCTGGCCGACCAGGCCGGAGTGAAGGTGGTGATGATGCTGGCCAATCACATTGTCCGCGTGGCCCTGGCCACCACCCACCTGCCGCTGCGCGAGGTGGCCGATGCGATCACCGCGCCCAGCTTGGAACACACCCTGCGTACGGTGCATGCCGCGCTGCGCCGCGAGTTCGGCCTGCCTGCGCCGCGCATCGCGGTGCTCGGGCTGAACCCGCATGCCGGCGAAGACGGCCATCTGGGACGCGAGGAACTGGACCTGGTCATCCCCCTGCTGCAGCGCCTGCGCGCGGAGGGCATGGACCTGGTCGGCCCGCTGCCGGCCGACACCGCCTTCCTGCCGGCCAAGCTGGCCGGCTTCGACACCGTGCTGGCGATGTACCACGACCAGGGCCTGCCGGTGCTGAAGTATTCCGGCTTCGAGCAGGCGGTGAACCTGACTCTGGGCCTGCCCTACCCCCGCGTGGCGGTCGACCATGGCACCGCGCTGGACCTGGCCGGCCGCGGCATCGCCGATCCTTCCAGCCTGCAGGCGGCAACGACGCTGTGTGCGCAGCTGGCGCGGCAACGTACACTGAGCGCATGAATTCCCCGCATTCCCCCTCCGGCCCGGTGTTCACCGCACCGGCCAAGAAGCAGCTTGGCCAGCATTTCCTGGCCGATCGCCACTACATCGACAAGATCGTGATGGCGGTCAATCCGAAAGATGGTGACCGCCTGGTTGAAATTGGTCCAGGCCAGGGCGCCATCACCCTGCCGCTGCTGCGCGTGCACCCGAAGCTGACGGTGATCGAGTTCGACCGCGACCTGATCGCGCCGCTGACCGCCGCCGCCGAGCCGCTGGGCGAGCTGACCATCGTCCACCGCGACGTGCTGCGCGTGGACTTCACCGAACTGGCCGATGGCCAGCCGATCCGCCTGGTCGGCAACCTGCCCTACAACATCTCCTCGCCGATCCTGTTCCATGCGCTGGAGCATGCCGCGGTGATCCGCGATATGCACTTCATGCTGCAGAAGGAAGTGGTCGACCGCATGGCGGCTGGCCCCGGAAGCAAGGTGTATGGCCGCCTCAGCGTGATGCTGCAGGCCTACTGCCAGGTGACCTCGCTGTTCGTAGTGCCGCCGGGCGCGTTCCGGCCGCCGCCGAAGGTCGATTCCGCCGTGGTGCGGCTGGTGCCGCGTGACCCGGCCTCGATCAGCATCAACGACCACACGCGCTTCGCCGAGGTGGTCAAGGCCGCCTTCGGGCAGCGCCGCAAGACGCTGCGCAATGCCCTGAACAATGTGGTGTCCGCCGAGCAGTTCATCGCTGCCGGCGTGCGTCCCGATGCCCGCGCCGAACAGCTGGACGTGGCCGAATTCATCGCTTTGGCCAATGCCTCCTGATTACACTGCCGGTATGGAAGACGCTGACGTATATGCCATCTCCGTCGAAGTCGCGCCGCGCTTCCTCGACGATCAATCCGCGCCGGAAGACGGTCGCTTTGCGTTCGCCTACACGATCCGCATCCACAACCAAGGGCGGGTCGCCGCACGCCTGGTCGCACGCCACTGGCGCATCACCGATGCCAATGGCCGTGTCGAGCATGTCGATGGGGACGGGGTGATCGGCGAGCAGCCGCGGCTGCGCCCCGGTGAAGACTTCCGTTACACGTCCGGTGTCATGCTGGGAACCGATCACGGGACCATGCAGGGGCACTACGACATGGTCGCCGACGATGGCACCGAATTTGCCGCGCCGGTCGCACCGTTCGTGCTGGCCGTGCCGCGTACCCTGCACTGACACGGAGGCCGAACGATGAGTGTGTGGGCGATCGGCGACCTGCAGGGCTGCTACGACGTTACCCAGCGGTTGCTGGAGAAGATCCGCTTCGACCCGGCGCAGGACACCCTGTGGTTCTGCGGCGACCTGGTCAACCGTGGTGGCCAGTCGCTGGAGACGCTGCGGCTGGTGCATTCGCTGCGCGAGCACAGCGTGGTGGTGCTGGGCAACCATGATCTTTCGCTGCTGGCCGTCGGTGCACGCACCGAAGAGGAGCAGCGCAAGGTCAACCCGGACCTGCTGCGCATCGTGCAGGCCGAGGACCGCGACGAACTGCTGGACTGGCTGCGCCTGCAGAAGCTGGTGCATGTGGATCGCGAGCTGGGCTGGATGATGGTGCACGCCGGCCTGGCACCGAAGTGGACCACGCAGATGGCAGAGAAGCACGCTGCCGAAGTCGAGGTGCAGCTGCACGGCGCCGGCTACCGCAAGCTGTTCCGCAACATGTACGGCGACAAGCCAAGCTGGGCGCCGAACCTGTCCGGCTACGACCGTTCGCGCGCGATCATCAACGTGCTCACCCGCATGCGCTACTGCACCCCGCGCGGGCGCATCGGCATCGAGGACAAGGGCACCCCCGGCACGCAGGAACAGGGACTCTACCCCTGGTTCGAAGTACCGGGCCGGGTCGAGCGCGACCTCAAGATCGTCTGCGGCCACTGGTCGGCGCTGGGCCTGACCATCACCCAGGGCGTGCACGCCATCGACACCGGCGCAGTCTGGGGCGGCAAGCTGACCGCGATCCAGCTCGATACCGACGAGCTGCGCGTGGTGCAGGTGCCGGGCCGCGATGTACCGGCACCCGTACCCCACGCCCGCCCACCGGCGCGACCGGCGCACGAGCGCGCCTCCACTGCGGTGCAGGGCAAGGAACAGGGCGGCGGCAACGCCGCTGCTGCCAACCCGGGCAACCGTGGTCCGCGCCGTCGTCGCCGTCGAGGTGGTGGCGGTGGGGGCTCCGGTGGACCTCACAACAACGGCGCCGCGCCGCAGGCATGACGCGACGCGGCTGGGCACCATGGAGGGTGCTGCTGCTGACGCTAGCCCTGGCCAGCGGCTGCCAGCCTGCTTCGGCCCCGGCTCCCACCGGCGGCGGAAACGCCGTCCCCGCGCGTTCGCAGGCACAGGCGCCTTCGCCGCCACTGGTGGCTGCAGCGCGCGCGCAGATCGGCGTCACCACCCGTTACGATCCCGCCTACCAGGTCCTGTCCTATCCTGGCGGCGACGTCCCGCTTGATCGCGGCGTGTGCACCGACGTGGTGGTGCGCGCCCTGCGCAGCCAGGGCCTGGACCTGCAGGCGCGCGTGCATGAAGACATGCGCGGCAACTTCAGCGCGTATCCCGCGATCTGGGGCCTGTCACGGCCGGACCGCAACATTGATCATCGACGTGTGCCGAACCTGATGCGCTGGTTCGAACGGCAGGGCTGGCAGCAACCGATCACCGCCCTCGCCACCGACTATGCGGCCGGTGACATCGTGGCCTGGAAGCTCAACGGCAACGGTCTGCTGCATGTCGGCATCGTCTCCGACCGGAGGCTGGCCAATGGCACACCGCTGGTGCTGCACAACATCGCACGCGGCACGCGTGAAGAGAACCTGCTGTTCCAGCACGCGATCATCGGGCACTACCGGATGCCGTAGGCCCCTGTAGTGCTGGGCCATGCTCGGCTACGGGAGGGGTCAGGCAACAGCAGCCGAGCATGGCTCGGCTCTACAGGAAACCATCCTCAGCGGCGCACGTAATGCACGAAGCGGAACGCATAGGCGTGGCGGTCATCGGCCGGGTGCGGCTCGCTGCTCACTTCCCGCCAGTCCTGCACGTCCACCTCGGGGAAATGGGTATCCGCGGGGACTTCGGCATCCACCCAGGTCAGGTACAGGTCGCTGGCCTGGTCAAGCAGCTGACGGAAGATCTCGCCGCCGCCGATGATGCACAGCTCGCTGGCGCCCTCGCCTTCGGCAATCGCCTTCGCCTCGTCCAGCGACGCCACCGCGCGCATGCCCGCGAACGGCACCTGGCCGCTGCGGGTCAGCACCAGGTTGGTCCGCCCCGGCAGTACGCGGCCGATCGACTCGGCCGTCTTGCGCCCCATCAGGATCGGCTTGCCCAGGGTGAGCGCCTTGAAGTGCTTGAAATCATCCGGCAGATGCCAGGGCATCGCATTGCCCTGGCCGATGCCACGGTTGCGGTCCAGCGCCACGATCATCGAGAGCTTCATGGCACTCACACCGCCACCGGCGCCTTGATCGCCGGGTGCGGGTCATAGCCATCGATGCGGATGTCGTCGAACCGGAAGCCGAACAGGTCGGTCACCTCCGGGTTCAACCACAGCTTCGGCAGCGCGCGCGGTTCACGCGAAAGCTGCTCGCGCGCCTGCTCGAAGTGGTTCGAATACAGGTGCGCGTCGCCCAGCGTATGCACGAAGTCGCCCACCCCCAGGCCGGTGGCCTGCGCCACCATGTGGGTCAGCAGCGCATAGCTGGCGATGTTGAACGGCACGCCGAGGAAGATGTCGCCGCTGCGCTGGTACAGCTGGCAGCTGAGCTTGCCGTCCACCACGTAGAACTGGAACAGGTTGTGGCACGGCATCAGCGCCATCTGCGAAAGCTCGCCCACGTTCCAGGCGCTGACCACCAGCCGGCGCGAATCGGGGTTGCGCTTGATCTCGTCCACCAGCCACTGCATCTGGTCGATCTCGCGGCCATCGGCGGTGGCCCAGCTGCGCCACTGCCTGCCGTAGACCGGGCCGAGGTCGCCGTTCTCGTCGGCCCACTCGTCCCAGATGCGTACCTGGTTGTCTTTCAGGTAGCCGATGTTGGTATCGCCCTTCAGGAACCACAGCAGCTCGTGGATGATCGAGCGCAGGTGCAGTTTCTTGGTGGTGACCAGTGGGAAGCCGTCGGCCAGATTGAAACGCATCTGCCAGCCGAACACGCTGCGGGTACCGGTGCCGGTACGGTCGCTCTTCTCCGCGCCATGTTCCAGCACATGCGCGAGCAGATCCAGGTAGGCCTTCATGCCTTGCCCTCCGCAGCCATCACCGGTTGCGGCTGCAGCACCGGCGCGCGGCGCGACATCGCCAGCAGCACCAGGCCGAAGGCGATGAGCGGCAGGCTGAGGATCTGGCCACGGGTCAGCCAGTCGAAGGCCACATAGACGCCGTTGTCGGGCATGCGTACGAATTCGACGGCGAAGCGGAACAGGCCGTACATCAGCGCGAACAGGCCGCCGACCAGGTAACGGTGGCGCGGCTTGGCCGACACCGTCCACAGCACCACGAACATCACCAGGCCTTCCAGGAACGCTTCATACAGCTGCGAGGGATGGCGGGCGAACTGGTTCAGCGCGCCGGTGGCGAACTGCGCCTGCAGGGTCGCGTGGTCCAACTGGTTCAGCGGCGCCGGCAGGCCCGACGGGAACACCACGCCCCACGTGCCGTCGGTGTACTTGCCCCACAGCTCGGCGCCGATGAAGTTGCCGATGCGACCAAAACCCAGGCCCAGCGGTACCAGCGGCGCCATGAAATCCATGGTGTCGAAGAAGTGCAGCGCGTGCTTGCGCGACCACCACCAGCAGGCACCCAGCACGCCCAGCAGGCCGCCATGGAAGCTCATGCCACCGTCCCACACCTTGAACAGCAGCAGCGGGTTGTGCAGGAAATCCCCCAGCGCGTAGAACAGCATGTAGCCGATGCGGCCGCCCAGCACCACGCCGAGCATGGCGTAGAACAACAGGTCGGAGAAGCCGTTGGCATCGACGCCCGGCAGGCGCCCGGCGGCGATGCGCGTGCGGCCCAGCAGCCAGGCCGCAGTGAAGCCGAGCAGGTACATGATGCCGTACCAGTGCACCTTGATCGGCCCCAGCGAGAGGGCGATGGGGTCGATGTCGTGGAAATAGATCATGGAAGGTGCCTTGCGGTTGAACGCCTATTCTCGGGCCAGTGCCGCCCCGGCTCAACCAAGGAGCTGGGGCGAGTTCGGCAACGCGTCATCGTTCGACCGGGTCGAGGCCGGAAAGTGCCCTTCGATCAGGCTGGAGACCTCGTCGATGGCATCCTGCAGCGCTTCCACCGGATTGGAACCACGCAGGCCCTCGCGCAGATGGGTGCAGACCCGCTGCCACTGCGCCGGGCTGACCCGGCCATGCAGGCCGCGGTCGGCGACGATCTCGATGGCATGGTCGGCCAGCAGCAGGTAGATCAGCACGCCGTTGTTGTGGGCGGTGTCCCAGGTGCGCAGGCGTGCGAAGGCATGCTCGGCGGCCTGCCTCGGGGTGACCTTGTGCCACAACGCGGCCAGCGGCAGATCAGCCTCCACCGCAAACATCACCTGACCGCCGTGGCGCTGCTCACCGGCCGCGATGGCCTCGGTGATCGCCTGCAGCGTGGCTGGCGGGAACGCGCGACGTACCGACGGCGAACATACATGACGGAACAGACGTTGGATCATCACCAGCCTCCCGAAGCGCCACCGCCACCGGAACGGCCACCGCCGCCGCCCCAGCCG
>NZ_JBAWUK010000064.1:0-14469 GCF_037079935.1 Stenotrophomonas maltophilia group sp. Smal12
CCCTCCGGGGCCCGGCCCAGCCGCTGGCGGCTGTGCGTTCGGGCGCTTGCGAAGCAGTGCTTCGCAAGCAAAGCGCCCTCACCCATGTAAGCTCGGTCGCCGCATGCGGCTCACGCCCCCGCAACCGACCCCACCCCGCCTTCGACAGTTGGCCGCGATCTGTCGGTGGGTGCCGACCGTTGGTCGGCACTGATCGAATCCCGACCAACGCTCGGGATCCACTTTCAACAACCGATGGGGTCAGATCCGTTTTTCTTTGGAAAACGGATCTGACCCCAACCATTTCAGATGGCCGGCAACACGCTGGACGCCAGCGCCGACAACAGCGAGGATGGAGCCTGGTTCTTCTGGCTGGCCCTGCATGGCGCAACGCATCCTTGAACCCGGTGAGATCGAGACGCTCGCCTCGCGCGATGTGCCGCGCATCATCCTGCCTGATACCGAGTCACTGTTTGCTACGCGCGCGGCACGCCTGCGCAGCCTCGCCGCGCACAGTGCCATCGGCGGCTACCTGCAGCTGCTGGCGGCGCTGGCCGATGCACAGCAGGCGCTGCTGGAGGATCTGACACCGCAGCAACGCGAGGACCTGCAGGCACAGGCGCGTGCACAGCAGCCGAGCGCGGCGGCCGGCGCCGGCATGCCATTGCGGCCGGCCAACTCGCTGCAACTGGATGGGCGCTGGCGCGACTGGCTGCGCACGCTGTGCCAGCACTGTGCCGACGAAACGGGCCTACCGCTGGAAACCCGGCGGGAGCTGCAACGCGTCGCGGCTGCTGATGATGCGTGGCTGGATGCACAGGCGCATGCGGTGCTGGAACGCGATGACGCGCCCTCGGTCGACGCCGTCGCTGCGCTGCTGGTGATGAACGCGCTGCAGGTGTACTGGGCGGTGCTCGCCGCCAGCTTCCATCCGACCGACCTGAAGCCGCTGGCCGATGCACCAGGGCTGTGCCCGCTCTGTGGCACGCTGCCGGTGGCCAGCGTGGTGCAGGCGCGCCCGCCCTACGCCGCCTATCGCTACCTGTCGTGCTCGCTGTGTGCCTGCCAGTGGCATTACGTGCGCGTGCAGTGCAGCCAGTGCGGCGCCGCAGGCAAGGACATTGCCTATCGCGCCCTGGCCGATGTGGACGGTGACCGCGGCGAGGCGGTGCGCGAGAGTGCGGTGCGCGCCGAGACCTGCGACCACTGCCACAGCTATCGCAAGATCCTGTACCTGGAGAAAGATCCGTCACTGGAGCCGGTGGCCGATGACCTCGGCACGCTGGCGCTGGACCTGCTGCTGGCCGAGGAAGGCTATGCGCGCGCCAGCCAGAACCCGCTGCTGTGGCAATCCGACGGCGACTGACCTATGCCACGCGCGCACGCCACACCGGCATCGGCCGCCGCCCTGCCTTCGCTGGACCGGCTGCTGCGCCTGCCTGCGTTGTCGGCCATGATCGAACGCCACGGCCGCAGCCGCATCACCCAACTGCTGCGCGCACACCTGCAGGAACTACGCGACCGTATCAGCGCCGCGCAGCTCTCGGCCGAACGCCTCGAACAGGCCATCAACGGCCCGTCGCTGGTCGCGGCGCTCGACGCCGCACTGGCGGCCGATGCACGGCTGGACCTGCAGCCGATCTTCAACCTGACCGGCACCGTGCTGCACACCAACCTGGGCCGCGCGCTGTTGCCCGATGCCGCCGTGCAGGCGGTCACCCGCGCAATGACAGCGCCGGTCGATCTGGAATTCGACATCACCCGCGGCCGCCGCGGCGACCGCGATGCACGGGTGCAGGCGCTGGTCTGCGAACTGACGGGCGCCGAAGCCGCCACCGTGGTCAACAACAATGCGGCGGCGGTCCTGCTGCTGCTCAACAGCCTGGCCAACCGCCGCGAGGTGGTCGTCTCGCGCGGCGAACTGGTGGAGATCGGCGGCGCCTTCCGCATTCCCGATGTGATGCGCAGCGCCGGCGCGCGACTGCTGGAAGTGGGCACCACCAACCGTACCCACCCGGCCGACTTCGCCCATGCCATCGGCGCCCGTACCGCGTTGCTGATGGAAGTGCATGCCAGCAACTACGCGATCACCGGTTTCACCGCCAAGGTCGACACTGCGGCAATGGCTGCGATCGCGCACGAGCACGGCCTGCCGCTGGTGGTGGACCTGGGCAGTGGCAGCCTGTGCGACCTGGCGGCCTTCGGCCTGCCCCACGAGCCCACCGTGCAGGAAGCACTGGCGGCCGGCGCCGATCTGGTTTCGTTCAGTGGCGACAAACTGCTGGGCGGCCCCCAGGCCGGGATCATCGCCGGCCGCGCCGACCTGATCGCGCGGATCAACCGCAATCCGCTCAAGCGGGCGCTGCGCATGGACAAGATGGGCCTGGCCGCACTGGAAGCCGTGCTGGCCCTGTACCGCGAACCGGAACTGCTGGCACTGCGGCTGCCGACCCTGCGCAGCCTTTCGCGCCTGCGGGATGCCATCGACGAGCAGGCACACCGCCTGCTGCAGCCGATGCGCGCGTCGCTGGCCGCCGACTATGCGCTTGAACGGGCTTCGATGTACAGCCAGATCGGCAGCGGCGCGCAGCCACAGGCGCAGCTGGCCAGCGCCGGACTGCGCGTTACCAGCGCGCGCCGCGGCGGGCTGGATCGCTTGGCCAAGCGCTTGCGCCAGCTGCCGCGGCCGGTGCTGGGCCGCATTGCCGATGACGCGCTTTGGCTGGACCTGCGCTGCCTGGAACCCACCGACGAAGCCACCTTCCTCGCGCAATGGAGCACGCTGCAGGCATGATCGTCGGCACCGCCGGGCATATCGACCATGGCAAGACCAGCCTGGTGCGCGCGCTGACTGGCATCGAAACCGATCGCCTGCAGGAAGAACGCACGCGCGGCATCTCCATCGAGCTGGGCTATGCCTATGTCCCGGTGGAGAACACAGGCGGCGGCAATGCCGAGGCGACGCTGGGCTTCGTCGATGTGCCGGGCCACGAGCGCTTCGTGCATACGATGGTGGCCGGCGCCACCGGCATCGATGTCGCCCTGCTGGTGATCGCCGCCGACGACGGTGTAATGCCGCAGACCCGCGAGCACCTGGCGATCCTGCAGTTGCTGGGCGTGGATCGCGGTGCAGTCGCCCTGACCAAGATCGACCGCGTGGACGCCGCGCGCATCGCCCGGGTCGAGATCGAGATCGCCGCGCTGCTGGCCGGAACGCCGCTGCAGGATTCCCCCGTATTCGCCTGCAACAGCACCGTACCCGACGATGCTGGCATCAACGCGCTGCGTACCCAGCTGCACGCGTGGGCGTCGGACGACGCCAACACGCGCCAGGCCGAACTGCGCGGCGAGCTGTTCCGCATGCCGGTGGACCGCGTGTTCTCGCTGGCCGGCCACGGCACGCTGGTGACCGGCGCAGTGCACGGCGGCATCGCTGCCGTGGGTGAGCATCTGCAGCTGATGCCGGCCGCCACGGACGTGCGCGTACGCAGCATCCACGCGCAGAACCAGGCCAGCGAACACGCCATGGCCGGGCAGCGCTGCGCGTTGAACCTGGCTGCCATCGCCCGCGACGACATCCACCGTGGCGACTGGATCGCCGACCCGCGCGCCCTGCTGGCGACCCGTCGCGTCGACGTGCGCCTGCGGCTTTCCGCACTGGCCACACCGTTGCACGACTGGGCGCCGCTGCACATCCACTGGGGCACGATGCACCGGCAGGCCCATGTGGTGCTGCTGGAGGATGTCGATCATGGCGACGGACAGTTGGTGCAACTGGTGTTCGATGCACCGGTCTGCGCGATGTGCGGTGATCGATTCATCGCCCGTGATTCAGCGGCCATCCGCACGCTGGGTGGTGGCATCGTGCTCGATCCGGACCCACCACAGCGGCGCCGGCGCAGCCCGGCACGGCTCGCCTGGCTGGGCGCACTGGAGCAGCTGGCCACAGGTGCGGGAATCGGCCCACTGTTGCAGCAGGCTTCCTTCGGCATAGCCATGGCCGCCCTGCAACGCTACTGCCGGCGCGCGGCCGACCGGATCGATCTTCCTGCGGGCACGCGGCGCATCGTCACCCGCGAAGACACGGTGGTCATCCTTGCTTCGCACTGGCAGGCGCTTCGCGAACAGGTGATCACGTCGCTGCGCAGCTGGCACGAGCTACGTCCGGACGAGCCCGGTGTTGATAGCAGGCGCCTGCAGCGCAGTACGCTGCCCGCGCTTGCAGCGAGCCTGTGGAATGCCCTGCTGCAGGGCCTGCTGGACGACGGCAGCGTGCAGCGCGTGGGCGCCTGGTGGCGCCTGCCCGGCCATGACCATGCGCCACCGGAACGCGAACGACTTCTGCTCGAACGCGTGCTGCCGCAACTGCACGCCGGTCGCTTCGATCCACCGTGGGTGCGCACGCTGGCCACCGACGCCGGTCTGGCCGAAGACGAGGTCCGCGCCGTCCTGCGCCGCGCCACCGCGCGTGGCGAACTGTTCCAGGTAGTGCCGGACCTGTTCTATGCACCGGCCCGCATTGCCGAGCTGGCCGCGATCGTCGCGCAGCTGTCGCAGGCCACCGGCACGGTGGATGCGGCCACCTTCCGCGATGCCATCGGCCTGGGCCGCAAGCGCAGCATCCAGATCTTGGAGTTCTTCAACCGCGTTGGCTACACTCGACGCGTCGGTGACCAGCATCGGCCGCGCGGCGACCTGCAGTGGAACGCAGCCCGCGAATGAGCCCACCGGTGCCGCCGTACTTTCGGAAGGCATGCGCATCCGGGCATGCGGCTGGGCTTCAAACCCAGTAGGGGGCGTCGATCGTTCCCTGGTAGGTTCGACTCCTGCTGCCTTCCGCCATTGGTGTTTCCGCAGGAGATGTCGGCATGGCCACGCACGCGCAGTCCCCCGCCCCTTCAACGGCCGATGCCCCGCAACGACTGACTTCGCTGGCACACGGCGGCGGCTGCGGCTGCAAGATCGCGCCGGGCGCGCTGTCCGAACTGCTGCGGGGCGTGCCAGCGCTTCCGGCACCGGCCGAACTGCTGGTCGGCCGCGAGACCAGCGACGACGCCGCGGTGTACCGCCTCGATGACCGCAAGGCAATCGTCGCCACCACCGATTTCTTCATGCCGATTGTCGACGACCCGTTCGACTTCGGCCGCATCGCCGCCACCAACGCGCTGTCGGACCTGTACGCGATGGGGGCACGACCATTGTTCGCGCTGGCCATCGTCGGCATGCCGATCAACACGCTGCCGCAGGAAACCATCCGCGGCATCCTGCAGGGCGGCGAGCGTGCCTGCGCCGATGCCGGCATCGTGGTCGCTGGAGGCCACAGCATCGATTCGGTGGAACCCATCTATGGCCTGGCCGCGATCGGCGTGCTCGACCCGCAGCGGCTCAAGCGCAATGCTGATGCCCGCGCCGGCGATGTACTGGTGCTGGGCAAGCCGTTGGGCGTGGGCGTGTATTCGTCGGCGCTGAAGAAAGAAGTGCTGGATGCCGAGGGCTACCAGCAGATGATCGCGTCGACCACCCGCCTGAATACCGTGGGCGTACCGCTGGCCGCGCTGGACGGTGTGCACGCGATGACCGACGTCACCGGTTTCGGCCTGCTCGGCCACCTGCTGGAAGTGTGCCGGGCCAGTGGCGTTGCCGCCGAAGTGGACAGCGCGCAGATCCCGCTGCTGCCGCAGGCCCTGGACCTGCTTCAACGCGGCTGCGTAACCGGCGCCTCCAATCGCAACTGGGCCTCGTATGGCGCCGAGGTGCGCTTCGCCGATGGGTTGCCGGCACACTGGCAGCCGCTGCTGACCGACCCACAGACCAGCGGTGGGCTGCTGGTGTCCTGCGCCCCGGAAGCGGTGGACGCGGTGCTGGCCTGCTTCCACGACGCAGGGTTCGGCCAGGCAGCCGTCGTGGGGCGATTGAGCGCGGGCCTGCCGGGTGTCAGCGTCCGCTGAGACGCTGTAATGAGACGGGCGCCCGAAGGCGCCCCGGCTGTAATGCTGAATGCAACATCACTCGATGTTCTGCACCTGTTCGCGGATCTGGTCGATCAGCACCTTCAGCTCCACCGCGGCATTGGACGTACGGCTGTCCACCGACTTCGAGCCCAGCGTATTGGCTTCGCGGTTGAACTCCTGCAGCAGGAAGTCCAGGCGACGACCGACCGGCTCGCGCTGCTTGAGCACGCGGCGGATCTCGACAATGTGGCTGCCAAGGCGATCCAGCTCCTCATCCACGTCCAGCTTCTGCAGCCAGAGCACCAGTTCCTGCTCGGCGCGGCCGGGATCGACCGGGTGCGGCAGGTCGGCCAGGCGTGCAGCCAGCTTGGCGCGCTGGCCGTCGCGAATGGCCGGAATCAGCGTGCGCACTTCAGTCGCGATGCGTTCGATGCCGTCCACGCGCTCGCTGATGGCGGCCGACAACTTGCCGCCTTCGCGCTCACGGGCCTCGACGAAGCCGTCCAGCACCTGGTCCAGCAGGGCCAGTGCCTCGGCCTGCAGGGCGGCGGCATCGGTGGCCTCGCCGCGGGTCACGCCGGGCAGCTGCAGCAGCTCGGTGAAGCTGACCTGCAGATTGGGGAAATCCGAGGTCAGCCGGTGCGCCAGGCGGCCCAGCTGGCCCAGCAGGGCCTCGTCCACCTGCAGGTTGGCCGATGCCTCCGGTGCACGCAGGCGCATCACCAGATCCAGCTTGCCACGGCTCAGGCGCGCGGCGATGCGCTCGCGCAGCTGCGGCTCCAGCGCCCGCAGTTCCTCGGGCAGGCGGGTGCCGACCTCCAGGAAGCGGTGGTTGACCGAGCGCAGCTCGCAGCCCAGCGTGCCCCACGGGGTGACCCGCTCGCCGCCGGCATAGGCGGTCATGCTTCGAATCATGGAATGTGTCCGGTGCGTGCAAAGGGGGAATGGTACCCTAGCGCCCTCACCAGAGCCCCCTTGCCCGCCCCGTGAAGGCCGCGGGCGTGGCGGCGTACTCCCTCGCCATTACGGAACCCGCACCATGTCCGATTCCCGCCCCAGCGGCCGCCAGCCCGACCAGCTCCGCCCGGTCGTCATCCAACGCGGCTTCACCCGCCACGCCGAAGGGTCGGTACTGGTGTGCTTCGGTGAAACCCGTGTGCTGTGCACCGCCAGCGTCGAGAACCGCGTGCCGGGCTTCCTGCGCGGCAAGGGCGAAGGCTGGGTCACCGCCGAGTACGGCATGCTGCCGCGCGCCACCCACAGCCGCAGCGACCGCGAAGCGGCCCGTGGCAAGCAGGGCGGTCGCACGCTGGAGATCCAGCGCCTGATCGGCCGCAGCCTGCGTGCCTGCGTGGACCGCAACGCGCTGGGCGAGCGCACCATCACCCTGGACTGCGACGTGCTGCAGGCCGACGGTGGCACCCGCACCGCCGCCATCACCGGCGCCTACGTGGCCCTGGTCGATGCGGTGAACGTGCTGATGAAGCGTGGCGACATCAAGCGCAACCCGATCCTGGGCGCAGTGGCGGCGGTGTCGGTGGGCGTGTACCGCGGCACCCCGGTGCTGGACCTGGACTACGCCGAAGACAGCGACTGCGACACCGACATGAACGTGGTGATGAACGACGGTGGCGGCTTCATCGAACTGCAGGGCACCGCCGAAGGCCACGCCTTCCGTCGCGATGAACTGGACGCGCTGCTGGGCCTGGCCGAAAAGGGCGTGGCCGAGCTGCTGGCCGCGCAGCAGGCGGCGCTGTCGGCATGAACCGGCGCCTTGCCCTGACCACCCTGGTGGTGGCCGACTATGACGAAGCCATTGCCTGGTACACCGGCAAGCTCGGCTTCACGCTGCTGGAAGACATCGACCAGGGCCACAAGCGCTGGGTGGTGGTCGGCCCGACCGACGGCAGCGCCGCCGCTCTGTTGCTGGCCCGTGCCAGCGACGAGGCGCAGCGCAGCCGCATCGGCAACCAGACCGGTGGCCGCGTCGCCTTCTTCCTCAACACCGACGACTTCCACCGCGACCACGCAGCGATGCTTGCCGCGGGCGTCGAGTTCCTGGAAGCGCCGCGCGAAGAACCCTATGCAACGGTCGCGGTGTTCCGCGATCTGTATGGCAACACCTGGGACCTGCTGGAGCCCCGTCAATGAAGAAACTGGTACTGGCCAGCCACAACGCCGGCAAGCTGGTGGAGATGCAGGAGATCCTCGCCGACCTGCCGCTGCAGATCACCTCGGCCGCCGAACTGGGCCTGGGCGACGTGGAAGAGACCGGCCTGACCTTCGTCGAGAATGCGCTGCTGAAGGCACGCGCGGCCTGCGAAGCGACCGGCCTGCCGGCACTGGCCGATGATTCGGGCCTGATCGTCGATGCACTCGGCGGCGCGCCCGGCCTGTACAGCGCGCGCTATGCCGGCCACCCGACCAACGCGGCGGCCAACAACGCCAAGCTGCTGGACGCGATGGCCGACATTCCCGACGGCCAGCGCAGCGCCCGCTTCTATGCGGTGATCGTGCTGCTGCGCCACGCCACCGACCCGCAGCCGTTGATCTGCGAAGGGCGCTGGGAAGGACAGATCATCCGCGAGCTGCGTGGCACGAATGGTTTTGGCTACAACCCGGTATTCCTGGACACCACCCACGGCCTGACCGCCGCGGAAATGGAGCCGGCACTGAAGAATGCCATCAGCCACCGTGCCATCGCCCTGCAGCAGCTCAAGCAGCAGCTGGCGACGCTGTACTGACGCCGCCTGATCGAACCAGGGAAGCCGGCCAGTGGCCGGCACTACCGATGAAGCCCATGCCGCACGCCCACGACCACTGCAACCACCTGCCCGGCGAAGCCTGCTCCGCTGCCCACGACAGCCCGCCGCGGCTGGTGCCGCCACCGCTGTCGCTGTACGTGCACCTGCCGTGGTGCGTGCGCAAGTGCCCGTACTGCGATTTCAACTCGCACCAGGCCAAGGGTGAGCTGCCGTTCGATGGCTACATCGATGCGCTGCTGCGCGATCTCGACCAGGACCTGCCGCTGGTCTGGGGCCGGGTGGTGCACAGCGTGTTCTTCGGCGGCGGTACGCCCAGCCTGTTCCCGCCGGAAGCGATCGACCGTTTCCTGCAGCAGGCCAGCGCACGCCTGCGCTTCGCGCCCAATGCCGAAATCACCCTGGAAACCAACCCGGGCACCGCCGAGCATGGCCGTTTCGACCGCTACCGCGCGGCCGGGGTGAACCGCCTCAGCTTCGGCATCCAGAGTTTCGACGATGCCATGCTCAAGCGCCTGGGCCGCATCCACGACAGTAGCGAAGCCGAGCGCGCGGTGAAGATGGCGCAGGACGCGGGCTACGACAACTTCAACATCGACCTGATGTACGCGCTGCCGGAACAGACCCTGGCCGGTGCCGAGGCCGATCTGGAACGTGCATTTGCACTGCAACCGGCCCATATCTCGCACTACCAGCTGACCCTGGAACCGAACACGGTGTTCTTCGCGCGTCCGCCGCAGGGCATTCCCGATGAAGACAATGCCTGGGACATGCAGGAGCACTGCCAGTCGCTACTGGCGCAGGCTGGTTTCAGCCAGTACGAAGTCAGCGCCTACGCACGCCCCGGTCGGCAGAGTGCGCACAACCTGAACTACTGGCGCTTCGGTGACTATCTTGGCATCGGTGCTGGCGCGCACGGCAAGATCAGCTCGGGTGCCGAAGAACACGTGCTGCGCCGCTGGAAACTGAAGCACCCGCAGGCCTACCTGGACAGCGCAGGCACCCCGGCCTCGTTCGGTGGCGACGATGTGGTCGCACCCGAGCGCCTGCCGTTTGAGTACATGCTCAACCTGCTGCGCCTGCACGAAGGTTTCGGCCTGCGCGATTTCGAGTCGCGCACCGGGCTGCCGCGCAGCGTGCTGGACGCGCCCCTGGGCGAGGCCGTGCAGCGCGGCTGGCTGGACGTGGCGGATGGCCACGTACAGCCAACCGAGCTGGGCCGCCGATTCACCAACGATGTGGTGAGCCTGTTCCTGGAGGAATAGACCTTCCCGCCGTTAGCGGGTAGTGCCGGGCGCTGGCCCGCACTCCGGTGGAGACAGCGCTGCCGGCCAGTGACCTGCACCACCGCTCATCCGTCGTCCCCCCCAGCGGACGTGAGACACGTTCACCCTAAAGTAGCGCCGACTGCGGCCGACACGGTAGATTCACAAGATCGATCCGCGGGAATCCGGGTACCGCTCGCCGATGTCAGCTGTCTTTTCCATTACCTCTGCCGACAAAACCCGCCTGGCCGCCAGCGACCTGCCACCGCGGGTGCGTGAGCTGCTGGGCGCGTTGATCGGCCTGTGCCGGCAGACGCTGGCCGCGCCGCTGATCCTGACCGTCGAAGCGTTGGAGCAGACGCTGCTGCACGACGCGGATCGCGCGCGCAATCCGCAGCTGCAGGCGGAGCTGATGGCCCAGCGCGGCCAGTTGCATGCCTTCTCCGGTCATTTCGCTGACCGCATGCTTGATGCCGTGGCCGATGCGCTGATACGGCTGCGCGAACCCACGGCCCACTTCAGCCCCGGTTCCACGCCGCCGCCGCTGCCCGGCATGCTCGGGCTGTCGCTGGTCGATGAGCATGAAGTGGACCGCGACCTGCTGCTGACCGAGATGGTGCGGCGGGAGACGCTGCGTTCGACCAACACGCTGAACCTGCTGGGCCAACGCCTGGGCGTACTGGCGGCAGCACCGGCCTTCGAGGCCGACACCCTGCCGCTGGCACCGCAGGCACTGTGCGCCATGCTGCGCCGGATTGCCGAACAGGATTCGCTCGCTGTCGACGTTCAGCTGGCGCTGTACCGCAGCTTCGAACGCCAGGTGCTGGAGCGCCTGGGCGACATCCTCGACCGTGCCAATGCCCTGCTGGCCCAGCACGGCGTGCTGCCCGGCCTGGTCTACACCCCCTACCTGGCGCGTTCATCGAGCACCCGGCGGATCATCACCCAGTCGGTGGGCGGTGGTCGCACCACGCAGCCGGCAAAGCGTGCCGCCGCGCCACTGACCGGCTGGAACGGATCGGCACCGGCCGGCTCCTGGTCGAGCCTGGTGCAGGACGCTTTCCAGGATGACAGCACGGCCGGCGCGGCCTTGCCGGGCCTGACCACCTCTACGGGCAGCGCGCTGCATGCGCTGCTGCAGCAGGCACGCCATGCCAGCGCAGCACCTGCGGATCGCGATGCAGTGCCGAGCGCAGCCGTGGATGCGGTCCTCGCACGCCTGCAGGCGCAGTCCAGCGCCGCCACCGGCGTAGCCGACCTGCAGGCGGCCGTGGTGGCGCAACTGCGCAGCGAGCATGGCATGCAGGCCCAGCTGGGCAGCCACGACCGCGACAGCCTCGACCTGCTGCGCATGCTGATGCAGCAGGTGCAGCAGCAGCAGCGTCCGGACCCGGTGCCGGCCGCCCTGCTGGCGCGCCTGCAGGTACCGCTGGCACGTGCGGCAATGGCCGACCCCGGCTTCTTCGTGCGCGACGAGCACCCCGCGCGCGAACTGCTCAACCAGATTGCCGAAGTCGGCGCCAACTGGCTGGGCGACGATGATGTCGACCCGCAGTTGCTGCAGCGCATGGCACAGAGCGTGCAGGGCCTGCTGGGTCAGGATGCGCGGGCGCCGGAGGCCTTCGCCAGCGCGAACGAGGACGTGCAGCAGCATCAGCGCGCCGCAGCGCATCGCGCCGAGTTGGCCGAACGCCGCCATGTCGAAGCTGCACGCGGCAAGGAGCGGCTGGAACTCGCGCGGCGACAGGCCAGTGCACAGATCGACCAGTGCTGCGACGCGCAGCAGCCGCCCCGCTTCGTGCAGACCCTGCTGCGTCAGGCCTGGGCCGATGCCCTCACCCTGACCCGCCTGCGCCACGGCGACGATTCATCGCAGTGGCAGGAACGCCTGCAGCAGACCCAACGCATCGCCGCCATCACCGCGCAACCCGTTGATGCACCCGGCGGCACCGATGCAACGCTTGCTGCCGAGGTCGAGGCCGCCCTGCTGCAGGTCGGCTACCACGCCGAGGAAGCCGCCGCCGTCGCACGCAGGCTGGCCACGCCTGGCGGCGAGGACGAGAGCACCTCGCGTACCGAACTCAGTGCCCGCCTGAAGGCACGCGCGCGCCTGGGCGAGCACGCCGGTACGGCCGCCGGCACGACGCCCGCCACACCGCGCAGCAGTGCCGAGGAAGCCGCTTACCAGCAGCTGTCCTCCCTGCCCTTCGGCAGCTGGTTCGACATCGACACTGGCGATGGCACACTGCGCCGCCAGCGCCTGTCCTGGTACAGCCTGCTGACCGGCCACGCCCTGCTGGTCAATCCACGCGGGCAGAAGATCGCCGATACCGACCTGGATACGCTGGCCCGGCAGATCAGCGCCGGCCAGGCGCAGCTGGTCACTGAGGACAAGGCCCGGCTGGTTGACCGTGCCTGGGAGGCCAGCCTTGGCGCCTTGCGTGCACTGGCGGCCGGCCATACGCAGGAGACCTCCGCATGATCACCCAACCGCCGCAGGACACCCGCCGCGCACCGCGCCGCCAGGTCTCGGACCTGGTACCGGTCACCGACCAGATGCGCGAAAGCGTGGTGGGCCGGCTCGGCAATATCTCCGAAACCGGCATGCTGATGCTGGCCAGCGCACCGTTGCGCGAGGATGCGCTGTACCAGTTGCGCTTCCCCTTGCCGCTGGGCGACGGCCGCCACCAGGACATCGACGTGGGCGTGCACCTGCTGTGGAGCGAACCTGCACACGCCCCCGGACAGAGCTGGACCGGCTTCCGGTTCCTCACCCTGTCGCGCGAGCATCGGCAGCTGCTGCGCCAGTGGGTGGGCGAAGACAGCGACGAGGGGCCGGTTTCGACGGCCTGAGTGCCGGTTCCAGCACAGCGGTTTTTCCCGGTATGCGGCAGAATCTAGGGCCGTTTTCCGTGTCGAGCCACCGCAATGATCCAGCAAGACCCCGGCGCCCTGTATTCCGACCACCTGGCCGTGCTGTGCCGACGTGCCGAACAGGCGCTGGCCCGCGGCGGCTTCGATCACCTGGTGGTGCCCAGCGGCACCCTGCACTACCAGGTGTTCGACGATCGCGACTACCCGTACGCGGTCAATCCGCAGTTCAAGGCCTGGCTGCCGCTGACCCGCGTGCCCAACAGCTGGATCGTGTTCACCCCCGGCAAGCGCCCGGCGGTGATCTTCCACCAGCCCTTCGACTACTGGCACGTGGTGCCGGATGCCCCCAGCGGCTGGTGGGTGGAGCACTTCGACATCCACATCATCCGCAAGCCGGAAGACGCGCTGGCGCTGCTGCCGGCCGATCCATCGCGCTGCGCGATCCTCGGCGAACCGCAGAGCGCGCTGGGCAACTACGTGCCGAACAACCCGGCGCCGGTGGTGAATTACCTGGAATGGCACCGCGGCAGCAAGACGCCGTATGAGATCGCGCTGATGCGTCAGGCGCAGGTGCTGGGCGTGCGTGGTCACCGTGCCGCCGAAGCCGCGTTCCGCAACGGCGCCGACGAGTTCAGCATCCACATGGCCTATTGCCAGGCCGTCGGCCAGGACGCCAACGAGCTGCCGTACGGCAACATCGTGGCCCTGAACGAGCACGCTGCGGTGCTGCACTACACCGAGCTGGGCCGCAAGGCGCCGCAGCCGCTGCGCAGCTTCCTGATCGATGCCGGTGCCAGCGCCTACGGCTACGCCAGCGACATCACCCGCACCTACGCCGCGCAGGGCCACGACGAGTTTGCTGCGATGATCGCCGCCGTCGACGCGGCCCAGCAGCAGATGTGCGCGGCGGTGCGCCCGGGCTTCGACTACAAGCAGCTGCACGTGGACGCGCATCTTTCGCTGATGGGCGTGCTGAAGGACTTCGGCGTGATCAAGGTATCGCCGCAGACCGCGCTGGAGACCGGCGTCAGCGCCGCATTCTTCCCGCACGGCATCGGCCACCTGATCGGCCTGCAGGTGCACGACGTGGCGGGTTTCGCGGCCAGCGACGAAGGCGGCCGCATCGAACGCCCGGCGGGCCACCCGTACCTGCGCCTGACCCGCGTGCTGGAGCCGGGCATGGTGGTGACCATCGAACCGGGCCTGTACTTCATCGACATGCTGTTGAATGAAGTGAAGGACGCTGGCCACGGTGATGCGATCAACTGGGACCGCGTGGACTTCTTCCGTCCGTATGGCGGCATCCGCATCGAAGACGAAGTGCTGTGCACCGACGGCGAAGCGGACAACCTGACGCGGCCGGCGTTTGCGGCGGCCAACGGCTGAGCCCCTCGTGGTTGGCTGCTTGGAGCAATAGCCGCGCCTGGCGGGGGGGGGGGGGGGGGGGGGGGGGGGGGGCGGGGTCGGCCCACGCAGCCCGGGTGGCGGGGGGCCGGGCGCGGGGCCCCCCCCCCCCCCCCCCCCCCCCCCCCCCCCCCCAATCTATTTTTGTGTGTGACGCTCCACCACTAAAAAAAAAAAAAATAATCATCAACATATGGCGGAGGGGTTTTTGCGGACATCTGCAAAAAAACTAAC
>NZ_JBAWUK010000064.1:14479-20400 GCF_037079935.1 Stenotrophomonas maltophilia group sp. Smal12
GGCACGCACGCCCCGCAGACCCGCAAAGCCGCGCGGGGGGGGTGGTCGCGCCACCCAAGTGGGCGGCGGTGGTTGTTTGGGTTTTGTCCCCGGCGGCGGGGGGGGGGGGGGGGGGGGGGGGGGGGGGGCGGGGCTTGAAACCGCCGCGGGGGGGGCGGCCCCCCCCCCCCCCCCCCCCCCCCCCCCCCCCCCCCCCCCCCCGCCCCACCTCTGACAGTTTCCGTGTGCGTCCAACCACGGAAGAAAGAAAGAAAAGCAAAAGCGGGTCGCTTGCTGCGCTCGCTCTGTGTCGACCAAGGTCGACACCTACCAGTAGATCCACGCCATGCGTGGATGATTCATTCGATATCTGACAGATGTGCCGACCAACGATCGGCACCCACCAACAGCCGCGCGAACCTGTCGAAGGTGGGGCACTGTGGGTTTGCGGGGTGTGAGCCGCATGGATGCGGCGACCAAGCCTACAGGGATGTACTTGCGGCGTCCCCGCAAACCCACAGTGCCCCGCCATCCCACGGATAACCCGTTGTTGCTGTTGCTGTTGCTCCAGCTGTTGCCTCTGCGGGTGCAGGGCCGCAAGCCCTGCAGAAAAACACCCTACCCCGCCATCACCGCTTCGATCTCATCGGCGCTGCGCGCCAGGCCTTCGGTCAGCACGCGATGGCCATCATCGGTGATCAGCACATCGTCTTCAGTGCGGATGCCGATACCGCGCCAACGCGGTTCCACCGTCGTGTCGTCCACGCCGATGTACAGCCCCGGCTCGATGGTGAACGCCATGCCAGGCTCCAGCAGACGTGAATCACCGGCGAGGCGGTAATCGCCCACATCGTGCACGTCCAATCCGATCCAGTGGCCGGTCTTGTGCCGGTAGAAGCGCTGGTACAGGCCTTCGGACAGATTCTTTTCCAGCGTGCCCTTCAGCAGGCCCAGGCGCAGCAGGCCCTCGGTCAAGGTCTGCACTGCGGCCAGATGGCCGGCCTCGTAGGGCACGCCCGGCTTGGCCTGGGCCAGCGCCGCCGCCTGCGCTTCACCGACCAGGTCGTGCAGCGCGCGCTGCTCGGCACTGAAGCGGCCGTTCACCGGGAAGGTGCGGGTGATGTCGCTGGCGTAGCCGCGGTACTCGGCACCGGCATCGATCAGCACCAACTCGCCATCGCGCGACCGCGCGTTGTTGTCGCGGTAATGCAGGATGCAGCCGTTGCGGCCGGCACCGACGATGCTGCAATACGCAGGCACCGCATCGCTGGCGCGGAACACGCGTTCCAGCTCGGCCTGCAGTTCATACTCGTGGATGCCGGCCCTGGCGGCCTTCATCGCCGCCAGATGCGCACGCACGCTGATCTGTGCGGCGTGGTGCATCAGTGCCACTTCGGCGCCGGATTTGAACAGGCGCTGCTCGTGCAGCAGGTGGCCCAGCTCCAGGAACTCATGGGGCGGCTGCGCACCGTGGCGTACCTGCGAACGCACGCGGTTGACCCAGCCGATCAGCTTCAGATCGAAGTCGGCGTCGCGGCCGAAGTGGTAGTAGACGCGCGAGCGCCCTTCCAACAGGCCCGGCAGGATGTCGTCCAGATCATCGATCGGGTAGGCATCGTCCATGCCGTACTGCGCTACCGCGCCTTCCTGGCCGGCGCGGCTGCCGTCCCATGCCTCGCGCTCGGCATCGCGCTCGCGGCAGAACAGGATGGCCTCGCCGTGGCGGCGGCCCGGAATCAGCACCAGCACCGCTTCCGGTTCCGGGAAGCCGGTCAGGTACTGGAAATCCGAATCCTGGCGGAACGGATAATGGGTATCGAGGCTGCGCACCTTCTCGGCTGCGGCCGGCAGCACCAGGATCGCGTCCTCGCCAGCCATGTCCATCAGCTGGCGGCGGCGACGCTTGTATTCGCCGGCCGCGATGCCGGTACGCTGCTTGATATCCATCAGTTCAGGCGCTGCCGATGGCGCGCGGCCAGCACCACGTCGCCGTGCAGCAGCAGCACCGCCACGCGGATGAACTCCTCGATCTCCGACAGGGCTTCGTCGTCGTCATCGCCGCCGGCCTCGAAATCCTCACTGGACGCACGCGCCAGGCTGGCCATGTCGGTCAGCGCTTCTTCGCCCTCTTCGGACAGGGCCGGGCGGCGGCCGCCACTGCCCAGGCCGAAGCCGCCCAGGAACGAGCGGGTCCAGCTGAACATGGCATCGGCCTGCGCGGACACGTCGTCGCTGTCGGCGAGCAGCAGTTCGAAGGCGAAGTCACGGTCTTCCAGCTGCTTGATGGTGGCCTGCAGCAGCTGCCCCAGCACGCTGTCGGCGGCCACCGGCGGCAGGGTGTCGTCGGCCAGCACGCGCGCCGGCCAATCGTTGCCGGGGGCGCCGCCGGCGGCCAGCCAGCCGCACAGCGCGCCGTGCAGCTCGGCAGCGGTAGCGCCCAGGCCCAGCGCCTGGCTGGCGCGGGTAACGTCGTCGACGGAGGGAAGTTCGGTCATCGTGCGGCTCGTTCGGAATAAGAAAACCCGGGGTGCGCACGCGCGCGCCCGTCAGACCCCGTAGTGTAGCAACCCTGCGGCATCCTCTCGTGGCCGTCCGGCCTTGCTGCGACAGCGCTTGACCGCCCTCACCCGGCTTGCCTATCGTGCCCGCATGGAACCCGCCGATCCCCTTGCCCAGCTGCAGGACTTTGCCGCCCGCGTGGACGCGTTGCTTGAACGCAACCAGCGTCTGGCCGAGGAGAACCGCAGCCTGCGCCACCAGCAGGAACAGCTGGTGGCCGAGCGCTCGACGCTGTTGGCCAAGAACGAGCAGGCACGCTCGCGGGTGGAAGCGATGATCAGCCGGCTCAAATCCCTGGAGCAGCACACATGAGCGCCGAACCGGTCAGTGTCCGCATCCTCGATCGTGAATACACCGTGGGCGTCGGCGGCGATGAGCGCGACAGCCTGATGGCCGCCGCACGCCTGCTCGATGCGCGCATGCGCGAGATCCGCGGCAGCAACCGCATGGCCGCCGTCGACCGCGTCGCCGTGCTGGCCGCGCTGAACCTGGCCCACGAACTGCAGCTGCTGCGCGACGAGAACGCCCGCCAGGCCGTGGCGCTGCAGCAGACGCTGGCCGACCTGAACCGGCGCCTGGACCGCGCGATCGACGGCGGCGCCTGAAGACCGTGCACAACGCGTCTTCTCATATCTGAATTGGCACGGACTGTTGCCGACGAACGGCCTATCCAGATCCTGCGTGCTGGCTATAATGGCCACGCGTTCTCTGCGGTACTCGACGGCATGTGCAAACATTCGCCTTGTCCCTTAAGAACGACACCGGGAGCGCGACAGCGCCGGGAGTGCAGGTCCGCCTTGTAGCGGGAAGCCCGATGGTTCTCCAGCGTTCCCACTTGAGCCCCCGGGTTCAAGGTCGTTTCGCATGCATCGACATTGCGGAGAATGCAATATTCCAGCAAGGGCGGCGTCTTCGGGCGTCGCCCTTGTTCTTTCCGGCACAATGACGGCTGATCCTTGCCGCTCGCTGCCATGACCGACCCGCGCCAGGCCCTGCGCCACGACCTGCGGCAACGCCGCCGTGACCTTAACGCTGGTGAGCGCATCGCCGCCGCCGAATCGCTTGCCGATGCCCTGCTCGCCCTGCCGTTCGCCCCGCGCGAAGGCGCCGTGGCCGGCTACTGGGCGCTGGATGGCGAAATCGCCCTGCACCGCTGGCAGCTGCAGCTGCCCGAAGGACTCACCTACTGCCTGCCGGTGCTGGCCGGCGACGTGCTGCGCTTCGCACCATGGCGGCCCGGGCAGCCGCTGACCAGCAACCGCTATGGCATCCCCGAGCCGGACGTGGCCGTGGAAGACACCCTGGAACCGGAACGGATGGCGCTGGTCGTGACTCCATTGGTGGGTTTCGACGCACAGTGCCGTCGGCTGGGCATGGGGGGCGGCTGGTATGATCGCAGCTTCGCCTTCCGCCACGACCGGCCGGCGCCGCCCTGGCTGGTCGGTGCTGCGTTCGCGGTGCAGCAGGTCGAGTCCTTGCCGGTGGCGTCGTGGGACGTGCCGGTGGATGCGATCTGCACCGAAGACGGCACCCTGTTCCCCTCCGCTGCCCCCGTGAACGCATGACCGCCCGCAAGCGCTACTGGCTGATGAAGTCCGAACCGGACGCCTTCTCCATCGATGACCTGGCCAAGGTCAAGGTCGAACCCTGGAACGGGGTGCGCAACTACCAGGCGCGCAATTTCATGCGCGATGGCATGCAGGTGGGCGACGGCATCCTGTTCTACCACTCCAACACCAAGGTGCCCGGCATCGTCGGCCTGGCCACCGTCGCCAGCCCAGCCTACCCGGACGACACCCAGTTCGACCCGAAATCCGACTACCACGACCCCAAGAGCACGCGCGAAAACCCGCGCTGGATGCTGGTGGACGTGGCCTTCGACCGCAAGCTCAAGCAGGTGATCGCGCTGGACGAGATCAAGCTGCACGCTGACGAGCTCGGCGAGGGCTTCCCGCTGGTTGCCAAGGGCAATCGCCTGTCGGTGTTCCCGGTGACCGCCGCGCAGTGGAAGCTGCTGCTGTCGCTGGAAAAGAAATCCTGATTCCCCGCCTGAGAGTTCTTCCCATGTCCGAAGCCAAGCGCCTGGCCGCCGAGAAAGCCATCGAGTACGTCGAAGACGGCATGATCGTCGGTGTCGGCACCGGTTCCACCGTGGCCTATTTCATCGATGCCCTGGCCCGCATCCAGCACCGCATCAAGGGAGCCGTGTCCAGCTCCGAGCAGAGCACCGCACGCCTGAAGCAGCACGGCATCGAGGTGATCGAGCTGAACCACAGTGGCAACCTGTCGCTGTACGTCGATGGCGCCGACGAGTGCGACCCGAACAAGTGCCTGATCAAGGGCGGCGGCGCCGCACTGACCCGCGAGAAGATCATTGCCGAGGCCAGCGAGCGCTTCATCTGCATCGTCGACCCGAGCAAGCAGGTGCCGGTGCTGGGCAGGTTCCCGCTGCCGGTGGAAGTGATCCCGATGGCGCGCAGCCTGGTCGCCCGCCAGATCCGCGACATGACCGGCGGCCAGCCGACCTGGCGCGAGGGCGTGGTCACCGACAACGGCAACCAGATCCTGGACATCCACAACCTGCAGATCACCGATCCGGAAAAGCTGGAGCGCGAGCTCAACCAGTTGCCGGGCGTGGTCTGCGTCGGCCTGTTCGCGCGCCGTCGCGCCGATGTGGTGATCGTCGGCGGCGAGCCGCCGGTCGTGCTCTGACCCTTCCGAAGGAGCCTGACGATGTCGCTGTTGCGTTCGCTGCTGATGCTTCCGCTGCTGGCCCTGGCCGGCTGCGCCACCGACGCGGCCCGCCATTGGGTCGAGCTGGACGGCGCCCGCTACCAGGTCGAGCTGGCCACCAACGATGAAACCCGCGCGCGCGGGCTGATGTTCCGCGACCAGATGGCGGCCGACCACGGCATGCTGTTCATCCACGACCGCGAGGAAATGCAGGCGTACTGGATGAAGAACACCAGGATCGCGCTGGACATCCTTTACTTCGACAGCCAGCGCAGGCTGGTCAGCCAGCAGCGCGACGTACCGCCGTGCTCGGCCGGCGACATGTGCCCGCCCTATCCCAGCGGCGGTCCGGCGCGTTATGTACTGGAACTCAACGCCGGCCAGGCCGAGAAGCTGCAGCTCAAGGACGGCACGGAGCTGAAATTCGGTCCGGGCATCGAAAAGTAAACGATGCGGCCGGGGCGCGGGCGGCCCGCCCGGGTGTTGGGGGGGGGGGGGGGGGCCCCCCCCCGGGGGGGGGGGCGCGTGGGGGCGGGACGGGGGGGTGGCCGGGGCTTTTTAACAGCCATAGCCGTATTAAACCCTGTATTTTTAAAATAAATCAGCCCCCACCACACCGCCACATAAATCTTTTAGCGTATTTGGATTGT